>JAPLCW010000008.1 GCA_026392015.1 Candidatus Auribacterota bacterium
GAAAGCTGCAGAATGCAAGAGACAGGAGAAGGGCTGCTAACCTCGGACGCTGTGTGAGATCACAAACCATGAGGACCATGGAGGGAGATCATACAAAACTGAGCTGTGAAGAAAGTCTAATTTCCTGTTGAGCAGAACAGATTTAGCATCTTTAATCATGCTTCGCAATTGAGGGCGGGGTATCTTGTTCCGATTATCGCGAATGGAAGCCGTCCCACATTTATTGAAATTTCCAAGCATTATAGCGGCGGGTAACCTCACGCTCCCACCAACCTTCTATCCATGTGCAGAGAGATAAATGATCATCTCTCCTACGTGAGAAAATCCCATTCTTTGCCAACTTGAGTTGTCACTGGCAACGTATGTTGACACTTTAGGTGATTCGTTATTTCTATCGATAAAATCATACCTCCCTCTAATATCCTGCAAATAAGCTGGTTATATAATTATTTTATCAACTGATTTATTTTAGCCTGTTGGCATAGATTATGCTTCTGCAATTGGTGTTTACAAAAGCAGAGCGGCGACCCGTTCTGAGGTATTTCACAAGATACTGCTGCAGCGAAAGGGGGTGCAGTCATGTTCGGATACGCGGTAATGAAAAGAAAATCCATCATTCTGACAAACCTTTTATCAATCTCCCTGTTCTTCCTCATCAGTATTGGATCGCATGGAGAGCAGGACTCCATCCCCCCATCCCCAACCTCTGATGATTTAAATCAGGGACAGGCTAACCGGCACGACGATTATTCTGAGAACGTAACGAATCCTGCAGGTGATGATTGCGGCAATTGGTGTATGAGTGAGTGGATGCCTGCGTGCAAAGTCGGTGGATCGGACAGCTTTGCCGTAGCGCAAGAGTTCTGGCTAAAAGCGACTCTCGATTCCTCCTTCAACAACGGGTACGGTTGGGATGGCGGGTATGTGCGCCATACAATGGAGATATCAATATATGATTCCGGCGGCAAGCGCATAGCGCATAAAGCCGAGGAAATCGAAGGCAGTGACGCGCATCTTGAATTAGTTTTCCCGCCTCATGATACAGGCCGCTATACCGCCCAATTTTATATTAAATGCTATGCGACTCGAGATGAAGGAGGCTGTCCCTGCGAATGGTTGAGTGATGAATTCACCGATTCCCGGGTGTGTGATTTTACAGTAACGGATTCGGATAGGGATGGATTGACGGATTACGAAGAAGTCTATGTCTATGGGACGGATCGTAATAAATATGACACCGATGGGGACTGGTTGTCAGATCAGGAGGAAGTATTCTACAACGGGAAAGCGGATTATACTCCGGGCGTTTCCGACACGAACGCAATGAAGTGGGATACGGATGGCGACGGATATTGCGACGGCCAGGAGGTGAGTCTTGGAAGGAATCCTTTGAAGGCGGGATTTCTCCGTAGTGAGGCAAGCAAGCTTGTCATAAACGAGATTCTATACGACTGGCCGGGGGCCGATGGCGGGTATGAATTCATAGAGCTGTATAACAACCAGGATATCGCGGTTGACCTGTCGGGTTACATTCTACAAGCCTCCGCCACCGGCAACTTCCATACAATTTTAGTCATTCCTCCCGGGAAGATCATCGGTCCCCGTTCCTACTTCCTGATCGGCGGGACGAAGATGCGAGATGTCAACGGTAAGCTGCCTGATATCGTTGCGGATATCACGATGCAGAATTCCGACAATCCCGGTAAACCCATGGGCACGGATGGTGCACGGCTATTGAGAGCCGGTGGCTATGTGCTGGATACAGTGCTCTACGGCCAGCCGAATTACTCGCTCTTCGGCGATGACAGTTACCCGGGGCAGACTACCGAGCTGTGCCCTGACGTGGCGCCGGGGCATAGTCTGAGCCGCAAGATAGCGGGGATAGACACAAACAAGAAGGAGGATTGGGTGGACCTGGCCATGCCTCACCCGACCTCTTCCGCTTTTGCAGACAGCGATAATGATGATTTGAGCAACGCGGACGAGGCTACATTGGGGACAAACCCGCTCGATCCGGACACAGACAGGGACGGGTACACGGACGGGAGCGAGGTCAAGGCGCACACGGATCCCATGAATGCGTCTTCGAGGCCGAAGGTGGTGATCAACGAGATATATTATGATCCTCCTGGAGCGGACGAGGTGAAGAAGCAGGAGTTCATCGAGTTATATAATCCGGAGGCATATTCTGTGGACCTCAGCCGGTGTGGAATCCAATATGGCGGTCCCGGCTTTGCAACGGGCGGCGTGGGTTTCCCTCTGGGGACAATTATCCCTGCGCATGCATATTATCTGATCGGAGACAGCAATGTGCAGAGCGCCTTCGGTATACATCCTGATCTTGTGCTGGGTATGCAGATGCAGGACGGGGATCAGAACGATTCCGCAGTATCGTACTACGGGAAAGGGAGCCCGACTGACGGTGTGCGGTTTGTGGGATATGGAGGGAAGGCGCTGGACACGGTGTTGTATGACAGTCCCAACACATCCAGGCTGCCCGGGGATGCGAGCAATCCCGGGGGTACGAATGAGCTCTGTCCGGATGTGCAGCCCGGTCACAGCCTGAGCAGGAAGACGGCGGGTGTGGACACGAATAACAAGAACGACTGGCAGGAAACCACCAATCCATCCCCCGGGAGCAACACCCCGCCATCTGTCCCAACTCCCACCCCGACTTTCATGCCAACCCCGACGCCTACCAGGACGCGGACTCCTTCTCCCACCCCTACTCCAACAAGAACGCCGGCAGCCACGCCGACGCGCACTCCCTCACCCATAATCCCCACGCAAACTCCAGCCTGTACTCCCCTCCCCCGCGAAGGCGTTTTTTCGGTTGAAATTTCGCCCGCGGAAGCACGCACCACCGACGATCTCACCTGCACTGTCGTCACTCCCCCTACTCTTCCCGCCGCAAGCTACAGGTATGAATGGTATAAGGATTGCGTGCTACAGCCTGAACTCACCGCAATGACTCCGGCGGCTTCACACACGATCCCATCCTCTCTCGCCACCAAGCATGAAACCTGGCGCTGCGTAGTGACGCCGTGTGACGGGGAATTATGCGGGTTGCCTGCGGCGTCCGAGGTTCAAATATCCAATTCGCGGCCTGTTGCGCTAATAATCGCTCCCGAGCAGGGGTATCGAAGAGAGGATATTCCCTTTGATGGAAGCGGCTCATACGATCCCGACGGAGACACCATCACCTATACCTGGGACTTCGATGATACAACAAGCTCCGATGAATCTTTTCCCCTGCACAGATTTTTGTACTGCTCTGAATATGAGGTAAGACTTACTGTAAATGATGGCAGTTCAGATTCCCTGGCTGCGGCGCATGTCATCACAATAGAGTATCCTCCCGGCACACCCACGCCCGTTCCCACTACTCCCGAGGATTCCGATGGTGACGGGGTGTCCGATAGTGAGGAACTGGCGAATGGCACTGATCCTTATAGATGGGATACCGATGGGGACGGATTTGAAGATGGGGCTATTGATATAGACCACGATGGCAAAACAGAGATGACGGAGGGTACAGATCCTCGTTTTTATAATCTGGCAATTGATTTGGATAACGACAGTTGTTCCACCGAGGCTCAACATCCGGATAAGCTTCTTGATAGATCCCAGAGTTTTTTTGGAATATCCGGATCAACCGCCAATTATGCCTATGCCCACAGGGGTGACCCTTTGTACAGAAGCTTGGATGAGATCATTCCACGCATGAAGACATTGGGAGTACAAAGCGTAAGAGAAGAGATATCCCTTTGGCGCCTATTCACCAGAGGTACTCTCGATAATCCGGGAAGCCCCGACTCCGATTATCTGGCGTATTTGCAATCGTATTTCGGTCAGCTCAATGAGGCGGGGATAGGCATTATCGCACGTATTGATGCGCCTGAATTCAATTCGCCGCCAGGGCCTGAAGGATCGCCCACTCCGACCGCGATATCTTTGTGGGATAGATCCGATGATGTCTGGTGCCCGCGTTGGCGTCGCTATATCGAGGCAGCCGTCAGCCAATTTCCTGAGAATCAGCCCTATCACATAAATATGTGGGAGATCCTTAATGAAGAGAACATAGCGAAATGGAATCCGACCCTGCCCAGCGGGTTGGAAGAAAGGATGTATTTCTACGCGAAGATTCTCTATATCGCCACACAGGCAATTAAACACAATAATCCTGATGCAAAAGTCGCAATAGGCGGATTGGGCTGGCCTGGGGGTGCCGAACAACCCGAGTCAGCTTACAAGGCGCTAAAAGCGCTCTATGATGGCATAGAGACACTGAAGAACCAGGGATGGCAACCTTTTAGCGATTGGGGCTCCATGACTACTCTCGATGATGTTTTCGATGTTGTAAATATTCATTTTTACCCTCAAGTATTAGGCGGCACATTGCGGGGCAAATTTGTGGATCCATTGATTGAAATTAATAAACTTATTTACGCTAGGGAAAAGGATAAACGCTCTGACAGTAAGATTGTTCCTGTAATAATAACTGAACTGGGGCTGGGTGAATGGGAGGTGGCGATACAGTTGGGCCTGACAAATCCCGAGCAAAATCGACGATTAATAGCCGGATATTTGCAGCAGGTGTATGATCTCTCCGGTTCTATCCGTTCGCTGAATTTCATCAAACAAATTCATTGGTTCAGTATGTACGATTACTATAAGCCAGAGCACGTGGGTATAATCAAGGATTATATCGACCGAGGCATTACTATTTGTGACTGGATATTACCTGACGATCATCGAGAGTGCATTAATTATGGTCTGATTACCGCGCCCAATTTCGATCCATTCCAATATCCTGCCGGGGGATCCGACCCGCCATCAGGAACATATGTTAAGAAACAGTGTGAGGCCTACTATGGCATGACGGGAGGGGGCAAAGGAGTTTTAAAATTTATTTCTGTAACTGAAAGCCTTACAAATCGAATTGTCCGTATCGATTATACCGTCAATCGAAGAATAGCCGGACAAGAGTTCAATGGCAACTTTGACGGCTATCTTATGGTAAGGCCCGAAAACAAATGCATATTGATACGTCGTAACGGGCGCGATCTGATACTCAGCGGTAAAGCAAAGCCGGCAGTAACTAATGCGAATGTATCAGCTCCAACCGGTCAAAGAATCGTTTTTGCGATCCCTCCTGGCGTGGTAGGCCAGCATAAGTTGTACGGCCTGCTCGTAAGGACGGGGACATCCTGCGATGTCGGGGCCATACTCAATCCGGTGAATTTAAGAACGAACATTGCCTGCGCACAACTTGACTTTACTAGCCAGGGATATTGTGAAAAAGGTCAGGTACAAGAGCCAGGGGAAACAATGCTCGATCGTTTTGTCAGCGGCGACAGCGGTGAAGTTGTTGTCAAAGCGCCGGATATTATTGTCCGGACCAACGGTTCAAATTTCCGGGCGAGCGATACATTACGGTTGTATGGCGACCTTGTGCCAGGAGACTGGGCAGGCACAAGATTGGCTGCGTATATTGCGTTAAAATTTCCCGATGGAAAGATCAAGTATCTCCATCAGGATCACCAACTCAGAGAAGAGCCTGCCCCATTTATACCGGATATTGAGGTGACCGCAACTCAGAACATGGAGTTATTGAACACATACCTCAAAGACGATATATATCCGGGGGGGGATTATACGGTCTATGCATTCTTGAATCTCAAGGATTCTCCCGTGTCTGTTAAGAATATGCCCATGCTCTCAAGCTTCTCTAATATCGAAGACCCCTATCGGATCAGCACACTCGCAGAAGCGCACATACATAAATTCATGAAGGCCGAAATATCATTGAGTGTAACTAATGGTTCGAATTTTCAACGTGATCAGATGGTCAATCTCTCCTATTCAGTAAAGGCTCACGATATCGCCGGCCAGAAAGTGGACATCTACCTTGCGGTCTCGGGTCCGCGCGGAAACTTCTATATTACTCCCGACTATTGCCTGAACACTGAAGAAAAACCGTTTCTGAATGATGTTGTATTAAGTGACGGGAGTGGGACATGGAGCTTTATCATCCCGTGCACCGCACCGGAGGGGCTCTACCGAATTGCCGCAGTTATAACCATGCCCGATGCGCGGGAAATTGCCACACATCCGGGCACATGGCTAAGTAACGTCACTACGGTGGAGATCAACAAGACAGACGCCGCCCCCGTTAAATCAACGCTACAGCTCTCTGTGCCGACAGGGAGTCACTACACCTGGGGCAGCACTCTGCGGCTGAACTACACGGTGGACTCGTGCCCGCACAATGGTGGGCGCGCCGATCTCTATTTCGGCGTGACGGGGCCGGGATTCACGGGCTACATACAGCCTGACTGGATACTCGGCAGCAGTCAGACCCCGTTCATGTCGGACTTTGCGCTGACGAGCGTCAGCGGAGGTATCGATACCGTGATCCCTTCATGCATTCCATCGGGCGCCTATACCATCGGTGCGGTGATTGTTCCGCACGGACAGAGCGAGATCTTCGATCCTGAGCGGCAGTGGAGCAATTGGGCAACGGTGACGATTTCCCAGGACACGCCAAAGGCCGATCGGTCGAGTATCAGCATGAACATCACCAACGGCGGCAGTTTTGATGTAAATCAGATGATCAATCTGAATTTTGCCGTCTCGTCATGCCCTCACACCGGGGAGACAGTTGATCTTTACCTCGGGATTATCGGACCCGGGATAGGAGTGTATATTGTGAATTCGGGCAGCAACTACATAGTGACCGGCAATGAGACGCCATGCCTGAACGATTTCGCTCTGTACGACTCCCGCGGAAGCATAAGCTTTACGATGACTTCGGCAGCCCCGCAGGGTGTGTATACAATTAAATCAGTCCTGACAAAGCGCGACGCAACCAACATCTTGCAGAGACCGGACACATGGTTGAGCAACATGGCGGAGACGAGTTTTACAATAAAGAACTCGCCTCCGATACTGACGCCGGGAGCGCCTGTCCGTGTTGAACCCGGTCAGACGGTCACTCTCACCCTCGGGGTGAACAAACCGGTGAAGCGGATGCAGCTATTGTGGGATGGAGTGCCTTTCTACGACACCGGTGTGTTCACTCCTTCCTCAAGGGGGCCGTTCAGTCAACCCTTCACTGTCCCTGAGGTGAACGGCGGGAATCATACATTGACCTTTCGTGCATGGGACGAGGCGGGGCAGATGGGAGAGGCCAGCAAGGTAACGTACGTGTACATAGACACGATACCTCCGATCATCTACGTAAGCATGCCGGGTTCGGTCAGTCAGGGGCAGTGGTTCGGTGTAAGCGTGAGCACGGATGAAGATGTCAGGCGGGTGGAGATATGGTTCGATGGCGGTTGCATTCTCGGGGCAAATACGAGCGGGAGAGGGCCATGGTCTGTCAACGCTCAGGCACCATGGTCGAGCGAAAGGAATTGCGGCCTTGATTTCTATGCCCGGGATAAAAGGGGGAATGTGGGACACACCTGCGGGACAATATTCCTGGATGACGTCGACCCTCCAGATATAACCGACTACAAGGGCCCGGATTGTAATCAGTTTTATCGTGGCGATTCCTTCGGGATCAAGGTCTGCCTGAACGAGAATATTGTCAAAATCAAGCTGAAGGTCTACGGGGTGCTTGAAAACGAGTATGTCGTTTCCGATCGCACATGTGAAACGACAGGTTTAACCGTGCCTGGGAACTTGGGTGACGGTTGTTACAATGGAGATATAACGTTTATGGATACGGGTAACAACTGGAGCTCGCCTGCACACTTTAGATTTTTTGTTATCCCCAATAGCATTGGGAGGTGCCAATATAATCTCGATGGGTATTGTCATTAAGTCGTGTCATAAGTTGGATTAAAGCCATTGGAGCCTGGTGATATAGCCGGCATAATATGAAATTCCGCGTCCAAGACATAATAAACAGTTAGTCGGGATTGCGGTATTGGATTTGCTCAATAACACATGCGCTCTGGAGCCGCTGTATCTCGCTCTGCAATCTTTAGAGTATCGTTACACGCAAGGTGATAATTGTGAAGAGATATTTTTGTTCTCTTGCATTATTTTGTACCATGCCGAGTATAGCCATCGGGGGCATATGCTACATAGGTATAGACCAAGGATGGGACGAATCCTACCACATGTATCGATATTCTCCTGAAACAGCTTCTGGAAATGTTGTTCCATGGGGTTCAAGAATATCCATATTCGGCACGGGCAATAGCGTAGGAACAAAGTGGCTATGGTTGGCTGTACAAGAACTGCCTGATAGGAAAATTTTGTTCCTTATGCCCGACGGCAAGTTGAGCAAGAAGCCAATCCCCTTTTGCTCGATTACGGACGGTTTTCTGGAAGAATTCTATTTCGAAACTCCCAAACTTGAGATAACATCGGATATTCGCGAGGGACATTACATAGTCTCCGAGATCATGACCTATTATCCTGATAATGTCTTTGATAAATCAAACTGGGCTGAAACATCCCCTTCCAATACCCGCATATTTATCCGCCGCGAACTGAACCGGAAGGAATGGGAAAGACAGGGGTGGACAATCTGGGCGGGTCCGGGTATTTAATGGATTTAATTGCCGAGGAGATATGACATTTGTGGGTACACGTAACAATCAGAGTCGCCGGCAAAACGTCATGGCCTGGACTAAAGATGGTGGAGTTGCCGGCAAGTCGCGAATTTAAATCCGGAAAGGGGGGTGGCTATGAGAAAATATTTCTATCTCGCATTGTTACTGTCCTTTGTACCGAGCATGTCTCTTGCGGCTATATATAGTATTGGAGTATGGACAGGACTTGAGCGTACTCTGTATCTTACTAAAGACATTGGCGATAAAACCATCTATGCAAATGTTGTGCCCTGGGGATTAAGAATGACTATCGGGGGCGGCGGAGATACTCTGGGAACAGAGTGGCTGTGGCTTGCGATACAGAAGTGGCCTGATGAAAAGATAATGTTCCTCAGGCCTGACGGCAGATTGAGCGAAAAGCCGTTTCCCTTTGGCCCCGTTATGGGCGGGTTTCTGGAAGAATTCACCTTCGAAACTCCGGAACTTGAGATAACCCCTGCCATTTCAGAGGGACTCTATCTAGTGTATGCGTTATCGACATGGAGCCCTTCGAGTGTATATAATAAATCCTTGTGGGATGGCGAGGTTGCTGAGACTTTTATCTTCATTCGCCGCGAACTCAATTGCCAGGAATGGGAGAGCCAGGGCTGGACAATAATAGATGGGCCTGACCACTAGCTATTCCAGCTATGCAATCTATTGCTTATTGAACAAAGAAAGGATGGCGCGCATGAAAAGAAATGCATGTCTTGCGCTTTTGCTATGTAGTATGTTGCCCAAGATAGGCTTTGCGGGTGTGTGGGGTATGGGATTAGGGACTGGACGCGCGGATACCTTTTGCGTTGTTAAAGATTTTGGATTTAAGATAATTGATGCATATGTCGTACCCTGGGGCTTAACAATAAGTATCGAGGGCGGGGGGAATACTCTAGGGACAGAGTGGCTGTGGCTTGCATTGCAGAAATGGCCTTCGGAAAAACTAATGTTTATCATGCCTGATGGTCGATTAAGCAAGAAGCCTGTGCCTTTTGGCGCAATTACGGGGGGGTTCCTGGAAGAATTCTCATTTGAGACTCCAGGACTTGAGATAACGCCCGATATTCCCGAGGGTCTCTACATAGTAACCGAGATCATGACCTATAGTCCTAATAATGTGTTTGATAAATCAAACTGGTCCGAAACATACCCTTCAAGTACCTACATTTTTACCCGTCGCGAGCTGAACCGTCAGGAATGGGAAAGTCAAGGGTGGGCTATTTACGAACCCTGATCGGATATTCTGTACGACGGATACTCTTTCTATTTTCCGGTGCATTCCCCATGCATTGCATGCGGCAATATCCCAGCTGCCGGACGCAAAGGACAACTGGTCGGGGGCGTGATAGCGGACTTTTTCGCGGTGAATCCTCTTCTGGCAGGTGGAATATCCACTCTCGGCGCCTATCACAATAGCAGGCAGGCGAGGAACGCGGCGATTAGCGCCGCTGCGATGGCGAGCCACACGTATCCCTTCGCCCCATACCGCAGGCCGGAAAAAACTCCAAGCGTGTGCGGGAGAGTATTTCCACAGTAGATGCAGTTGAGATTCTCGCTAGGAGTTTCTCCGCCACAGTGTGGACAGATGGAATAGTTTTGCATCCTATGCTCTTCTTGCATATGAGGGTTGCGCCCTTGTTCGCGGGGAGGGCGATTTTCCCCCTCCGCGCCCCTGGTGGGGAGAGAGCAAAAAGATAAATAAATCAGTCGGGCGGAAGCACGCCGCTCTGCTTCACCTCTTCATCCAGATTGACTTGCGTGCCGACAGCGCTCTCCTTAGACGCTTTTCTGTAGTGTATAATAACATCCGGGGTGGGTTCGACGACTACGGCACGGGAATCTTTGCGCTCGAAGGCGGAAGCAGTCGTCCCCTGACCGGGCGACATATGGACCAGGAACTGCGGTACCTTCTTCGTCACCTTCTTTTTTCCTCCTGTTGCCGTATCATTGAGCGTTATCTTGATCTTATCACCTGCTGTCGCGCGGGCCTTCTCTACGAAACTTCCATCGGGATTCACGGTGCCCTGAATCTGCTGCTTGGACTTTGAATTTTCAATAATGTATGTCACTATTGCCCCGGGGCTGATGCCCACACATTTGGCAGGCCCTGAAACTGTTATGTAGCCTTCCTTATCAGGAGCCGAAACACTGATGCGCTCCTCGATCACTACAAAATCCTTCGCCGCCCAAACGACTCCCGGACCGACGGCCAGAGACAGAATAATCATCCATCCCAGCGTATTATGCAGATATATCTCTTTCTTCATCGTTATAATTCACCTTAGCCATATCTGTAATTAAGTCATAACTTATTGGAAATAAGGATCTTATCGAGTTCTGACACCAAAATAATCCCCTACAAAATCTTTCGCCGCACCAGCGACTCCCGGGCCGACGGCCAGAAACAGAATAATCATCCAGCCCGGCATATGCAGATCTGTTCCCGTCTTCTTCATCATAGCGCACCTTGGCCGGATCATTAAATTAGCTATAACGATTCAGGATGAGTTTCAGCACCGAGTTTCAATTTTACTATCTTGCGATGAAGCGTACGCCTGCTGATGCCGAGAATTTTAGCCGTTTCGGTTCTGTTACCGCTTGTTTTCGCCAGCGCATCCCGGATCATCTTCACCTCAGCCCCCCTGATTGTGGTTTCGCTTTCCGGTTGCACCACCGGAGGAACTTCTCCCGCCGGCAACACCAACGAGGAGTGATCGGCTGATTCCCTGACCTTGCGGGGCAGTCCGGAGAGCCCTATCACCGGGCCTCGCGACAGGACCACTACCCCCTCGATACAGTTGCGGAGCTCCCTGACATTCCCCGGCCAGTCATATGCCATTATCGCGGAGAGCGCCTCGTCGGTCAAGCCTTCCACACGCTTGGCGTTTGTCCTGTTGAACTCAGCGAGGAACGATTGAATGAGGAGCGGGATGTCTTCCTTCCTCAGACGGAGCAGCGGCACGCGCAGGCGTATCACGTTCAGCCGATAATAAAGGTCCTCCCTGAAGCAGTTGCGCGCGATAAGCGTTTCCAGGTCGGCGTTTGTAGCGGTGATGAGGCGTACGTCTACGTGAATCGTCTCCGCCCCCCCCACCCTCTCGAACTCCTGCTCCTGAAGAACGCGCAGCAGTTTCACCTGCGTTCCCGGGGCCATCTCGCTCACCTCGTCGAGAAAGAGGGTCCCCCCATCGGCCAGCTCAAACCTTCCCTTGTGTCGCTTGATGGCTCCCGTGAATGCCCCCTTCTCATGCCCGAAGAGCTCGCTCTCGAGCAAGCTCTCGGCAAGCGCCGCGCAGTGCACTGCGACAAAGGGGCGGTCCTTCCTGTCGCTCAGCCCATGGATCGCACGCGCGATCAACTCCTTGCCCGTCCCGCTCTCCCCCTCGATGAGCACCGTGGCCTTCGTCGGGGCGATCTGCCGCACCATCTCTTTGATCTCCTCTATGCGGCTGCTCACCCCTGTGATCGATTCAAGCCCATACCTCAATTCCTGCCGCTCTCGTCTGGGAACCAGCGAGGCAATTGCCCGCCTCACCACCATCTCGAGTTCATCAAGGTTGAGCGGTTTTGTGAGATAATCGTACGCTCCCTCCTTCATCGCCTGTACAGCGGTCTGCACCGTTCCATAGGCAGTGAGGAGAATGACGATCACGCCGGGGCGAGATCTCCTGATCCGGCGCATCAGGTCAAGTCCGTCAATGCCGGGCATCCTCAGATCGGTGAGCACCAGATCCACGCGTTCATGCACCATGATCCCGAATGCCTCTGTGGCGCTGGCAGCGATCAGAATCTTATAATCGGGAGACTCCAGCGCTTTCGCGAGCCCCTCCCGGGTGTTTTTTTCGTCATCCACGATGAGGAGTGTGGGTTTCATCTCACCCTTCCCCCGCCTGTCTGGCCGCGGGCATGCGACCCGTGAGAAGCTTTCCATATTTTGAGGGGACAGGCAGCTTGACTGTCATGGTGGTTCCCTTGCCGGGGCTGCTCGACACAAGCACCTCTCCGCCGTGCTCGCTCACAATCCTCTGCACGATCATCAATCCGAGCCCCGTCCCTTCCTCACGCGTGGTGAAGTAGGGTTCGAATATTTTCTCCCACTGCCCCTCAGGAATGCCGGGGCCGCTGTCGCTGAGGCTTGAGAGGACATGGCCGCGCGCATACGCCACCCCGATCCTCAGCACCCCGCCGTTGGGCATCACCTGGATCGCATTCCGGATAAGATTGATGAACACCTGCCGCATCCCATCGGTGTTGAGCATCAGGGGCGGGACAAACGGCGTATACTGCTTCTCGATTGTGATTGCGTGTCGCTCGATCTCCGGCCCCATGAAACTCAACGTCTTGTCGATGAGGGGAATGATATCCGCTTCCTTCATCTCCGGAACCTCCGGGCGCGCGGCCTTTAAGAACTGGCTGATGATATGTTCCAGCCGCCGGATTTCCTCCTTGGCAACGGTGATGAGCTCGAGGAGATCGGCTTTACCCTTTATTTTCACACCCTTGAGCCTGCGCTCGATGAGCTGGAGATGGATGTCCAGGCTATTGAGCGGATTCCCGATCTCATGTGCGATACCCGCAGCCATGACTCCGAAGGTCTGCATCTGCCGCAACTGCCCGTAGCGGAGCTGGCGCAGCATCTCCGTCGTTGTGTTGCGCAACATGAGTATCACCCCGGAGAATTGCCCGGAGGCGTCCTCGACCGGAACCGCGCTCACGGTAATGTGATCCTTCGAAGCATTCTCCATCGTGATCTCCCTCGACAGGATCCCCACCCTCTTGCGCAGTATCTCGTCCACGGCAATCTTCAGGCGCGGGTCCCGCGCCACCTCTCGAAGGTCCTTCCCGATGATATCCCCTGCACTCGCTCCGATGATCAGCTCCACCGCCCTGTTCGCGAAACTGATGCGGCCTTTTGCATCGGTTACCACAACCCCTTCGCTCAGGAGATTAAAGATCTTTTCGAGGAAATCCCTTTCGCCCGCGATCGTCTTGAGAATTCCTTCGACGCGGTCGCGATCGAGACGGTCGAGCTTCGGCAGTATCTTGTCCAGGAACGGCATGGCGCACCCTACAGATTCACGAGAAAGCGTTTCACGATCTCGGCAAAAATCAGAACGATGAGGGGGGATAGATCCAACTGCCCTCCGATCGGCGGTATGGATTTCTGGAGCGGGATGAGCACGGGATCCGTGATGGCGTAGACGATTCGCGCAAGCCGGCTCGAAAGATCGGGACGAACCCAGGAGTACAGCGCGCGGACAATAATTGCGAGCATGTACAGGTTAATGACAAGATTCAGAAAGTTGATCACTCTCCACCCTCCTCTCCATCTCCCTCCTCGTCCGAGAGCGCGCGCCTCATCGTTTCCCCTCTTCCCCCTGCTTTTCGAGCCATTGAATCGCCTCCGTGGCCCTTTCGCTAGATAAGTCGTAGACCAGATACATTTTGAAATAATGGGCAGCCGCGCGCGCATCCTTCCGGTGCTCCCGGTTGAGCACCGCGAGGGCATAGTACGCATCGGCGTAGTCGCAGTTCGCCCTGATCGTCTGTTTGAACTGTTTCTCTGCCCGGTCGTACATTTTTTTCCTCGCGCAGATGAGCCCCATTTTGTAGTACGTCTTGGCGAGCTTCGGTTCAATTGCGGCCGCCTTCGCATATGCATCAAGGGCCTTATCGAGTTTCCCCTGGGCGCTCAGGATGTTCCCCGTTTCATACCAGGCATCGTAGTTTTTCGGGTCGGCCTTTATCGCGAGCGCGTACTGTGCCTCCGCGTTGTCCCATTGCCCCGCCACCTTGTAGGCCTTCGCGAGGTTCATGTTGAGCTCCGCGACTCCTGGATTGCCGTTCACCGCTTCACTAAGGCGCTGGATGCTCTCCTCGGTTCGCCCTTCAAGCAGGAGCACGATGCCGAGACGCCCCATCGCCTCCGCGTGCTGCGGGTTAAGTCCGATCGCCTTTTTCAGATATTCCTCCGCGCGGGGGTAATCGCCTCGCAGGGCGCACGCAAGACCGCTGGTGGAGAGGGTGGAGTAGTCGTTCGGCGCCTTCCGGGCTGCCTCCTCCAGCATGGCAAATCCTTCGCGAGACTTTCCGTTCTCGACAAGTACGAGTCCCAGCATTCTCATAACCTCGAGAGAGGAGGGATCCTTGGCGAGGGCCTGACGATAATAATCGATTGCCGCGGGGACATTTTTCGCAACAAGGGCGAGACCCGCGAGCGCGCGAAGCCTATCCGCGTCGTCCCCGGAGCCCTGGACGGCCTCCCAGAGTTCCTTGAACATCCCGCGATAATCGCTCTTGTTCCCCATCAGGAACGCGATTTGATACCGTGCGCTGGTGTAGCGGGGCTCGAGAGCAACGGCGCTTCGGAACTCCTTCTCCGCAAGCGAATCATAGCGGAGTCGCACATACTCAGAGCCTTGTTTGAAATGCTTCAGGGCGACAGGGGAAGGGGTGGGAACGGAAACGGGCGAGGGCGGGCGCAACCCCATGGCGCGTATCATCTCCTCGGCGGCTTCGGTTTCTTTCCCCTGACCGATGAGTTCCACAGCCCGCGCATAGAGAGCGGCTCCCCCTGCCGCCGGCGTCCTCTGCTCACATACCCCTAATCCGGGACGCCACAGCATTGCCAGTACGCAGCCGCACGCCACACAATAGGCCAGGTGATTACGCATCCGGCGCCTACACGCTGAGGGGCTCAGATCGTCCTACCCCTCTGCCTTTGTGATCGCCTCCACCGGGCACACCTCAACGCACGCGGCACAGTCGGTGCATTTCTTGGGGTCGATCTGGTAACGCTCCTCACCCTGGCTGATCGCCTGAACGGGACACTCGGCCTCGCATGCGCCGCACGATACACACGCCTCATTAATTATATGAGCCATTTTTTCCTCCTTTTTAAAGCATTATCCAGTAATCTGAATTCAGAAGTCAGAATTCAGAATCCAGGAGCCTGAAGTCAGAATAACAAAGGTTTTATAGTTTATAAAATTCTTAATTCTGTATTCTGAATTCCCCATCCCAAATCACACCCGTCGTCGTGTAGTTTCTACTTTATTTCATTTGTCAAAAAATTGCAACTCCCCACTCAAGTCAGCGCTAAGTGGTAAGCGATACGCAGTAAGCATTTTGCTTACGGATTAATCCTTAATGCTATCCTGGGATATATTTTGAATTTTGCAGTTTGAGGTTTGAATCTGTATTCAGATTTCGCTCTCATCTTACCTTATGTTCCTGGTTCCCCCGCATGCCTCCCTTTCTTGTTTACACTCACAACCCGTAACTCGAAACGGTTGTTGCCGCAGCCTCACATACTCTCCGGCGCCGCTACGCCGAGGAGATCGAGCCCGTTCCGCACGATGATGCGGACACCCTCCGCAAGGCCCATCCGCGCGGCCGTGAGGGAGTCATCCTCGGAGATTACCGTGTGTTCCGTGTAGCACTGGTGGAATGCGGCAGCCAGATCCTCCATGTAGTTGCAGATCAAATTGGGTTCAAGCGCCGCTGCGCTCTGCTCTACTGCGAGCGGGAAATCCGAGAGCCTCTTGATGAGATCCCGCTCCTCACGCTCGCGGAGAAGGTCGAAGCGCACGTTTTCCCAGGCGGGAAGGCTGAATCCCGGTTTCTTTTCGTTCAATTTCTTGTACATGCTGCACACCCGCGCGTGAACGTACTGGACGTAGTAGACGGGGTTATCGTTGGAGCGCTTTTTCGCGAGGTCGAGGTCGAAATTCAGATGGCTCTCCGTCCTCATCCGCGCGAAGAAATAGCGCGTCGCGTCAACCCCCACCTCATCCATGAGCTCCCTGAGGGTGATGAACTCGCCCGCCCTTGTGGACATGGAGAGCTTCTGCGCGCCCCTGAAGAGAGTCGAGAGCTGGACAATCACCGGCGTGAACCGCGCATCGCTGTAGCCGAGCGCCCTGACCGCCGCTCTCATGCGGGCAACGTACCCGTGGTGATCGGGCCCCCAGAAATCGATCACCCTGTCGAACCCCTGCTCGAACTTATCGCGGTGGTAGGCAATGTCCGGAGCGAAGTAGGTCCTCTCCCCGTCGCTCTTGACGAGCACCCTGTCTTTGTCATCGCCGAGGGATTCCGTGCGGAACCAAATCGCTCCGTCCTTCTCGTAGATCAGGTCGCGGCCGCGTAGGAACTCAATGCACGTCTCGATTTTTCCGCTCTCGCTGAATTCCCTCTCGCGCGTCCAGTGGTCGAAGGCAACGTGAAAATCAGCCAGGTCCTTTACAATCCCTGCGGTGATTTCCTCCACGGCACAATTGGAGAAGAAGGCGATCGCCTCCTCCTCTCCCGCGCGGAGCCAGAGGTCGCCATCACGCACGCGCACCCGCTCCGCAAGATCCTTGATGTAGCTCCCCTTGTACCCCTCATCCGGGATCTCCGCCTTCTGCCCGAATATCTCCCTGTAGCGCTGCAAGGTGGAGTGGCCGAGGAGGCGGATCTGTTTGCCCCTGTCGTTGAGATAGTACTCTTTCATCACACTGTAGCCCGCCCGGGAGAGTATTCGCGCGAGGCTGTCCCCCACCGCCGCCTGCCTTCCATGCGCCACGGTGAGGGGCCCTGTGGGGTTTGCGCTCACGAACTCGAGCTGGATTTTCGCGCGCCCCTCGCGCGCGGAGGCACCGTAGCGGTCGCCCTCGCTCAGTATAAGCGCCAGCTCTCCCTGTAGCGCCTGGGGCGCTATGAATAGATTGATGAACCCCGGGCCGGCGATCTCGATCCTCTCGCAGAGCGGGGGGCAAAAATTCGAGTTCCCCTTCAGAGCAACGGCAATTTGCTCCGCGATCTCCCGCGCCTTCCCCCCCTTCTCGCGCGCGATGCGGAGGGCAAGATTTGTGGCCAGGTCGCCATGCCGGGGATCTCTCGGCGTTTCGAGGACGATCTGAGGGGCAGGATCCCCCGCGATTCCACGGCATGACTCGCCGAGAGCGCTTTCAATTCTGTCTCTGATTGTTGTTCTCATGGGAAGTAAATATGTAATTTAAATTAAGCTTAGCAACTTTTATGTTCGCCACCGAGAGCACAGAGATAAAGAAAAGCTGCTTATTGCTCCGGGATCGCTCTCTGTACTACTAATGTTAAAATTTTTGTCTTTCTACGCATATTTTATTTACGCCTGAGAATTTTAATAAATGCGGGAGCGGCTTCCATCCGCGATAATCGGGGCAAGATGCCCCTCCCGCAATTGCGAAGCCTGATTAAAATCAGGATGTTGCATCAGAATTCTCTGTGTACTCTGTGTCCTCTGTGGCTACATCTTTTGGTTACGGCCAGCAGCCGCGCTGCGTCCTCTGTGCGCTCTGTGGCCTGCATTTATTGAAATTCCTAAGCATCGAGCTATCGAGATTTAAATGCTCTTACTGATTTGGGCTTTCGGCTTTTTGCTTTGAACTGTCTTTGCGTCTCCCCACAACCGCTCGATCCGGTAGTAGTTCCGCACCTCGTCCTGGAACACGTGGACGATCACATCGCCGAAATCAAGGACAATCCACATGCTCTCCCCCCAGCCCTCGCTATGCCAGCAGCGCACCCCGGCATCCTTGAGCGTCTCCAAAACCGCCTCGGCGATGGCCTTCACCTGGCGGTTGGAATCGCCGCTGCAGATCACAAAGTAGTCGGCAATGGAAGAGATCTTGCGCATGTCCAGCAGGACGCAGTTTCGCGCTTTCCTGTCCTCGGCAGCACGGACACACGCCAGCGCCCTCTGTTTGCCCCTGGGTACCCTCTGTTTCTTCGTTATGGTGTTTTGCATTTCTTACCTGTCTCAGCTCCTGCTTGATGCTGTAGTGAAATTGTGTATTCTTTGCATAACCCCTCACCCTTCCCTCTCCTCCCTATAAGAGAACAGGATGGGCGAGCGCCTATTTTCCACGTCCCCGCGGCACGTAAAGTTTCCTGGCGCCAATGTAGTGCGCAACGGCATCAGGGACCAGGTACCTTATACTCCGCCCCTCCCTGCATCGATTCCTGATCTCTGTGGATGAGATTTCAATGAGCGGGGTCCTGGTAAAATTGTTGATAATTTGGGTAATTTCACTCTTGGTAAACATCCCTTTTCTCACCGGCCATGCCCCCAGGTTGCACCCCGGCCGCGCCGCCGTCACCACGGTGCAGAGGGAAAGCAGCTTCTTATATTCCCTCCATGTCGGGAGCTCGATCAGGCTGTCCGCGCCGATGATGAAGTAGATGTCGGACCGGCGTCCGTATTTCTCTATAACCTCCCTCACGGTATCCACGGAATAGGAAACGCGACCCCGTGCAATCTCCATGTCAGTCGCCTTGAAGCGCGGATTCCCCTTGAGCGCGAGTTCGACCATTCTCATACGGTGCCGTCCCGGTGTGACCTCGCGTGCAATCTTATGCGGGGGAATATTGCAGGGGACGAAGAGCATGGTGTCAAGCGCCAGCTCTTCGGTGATACGCTCCGCAATGATCAGGTGACCGAGGTGAACCGGATCGAATGAACCACCCATTATTCCGATTCTCCGAATCGATTCTCGATGCATTATTAATCCCTGATTCCCAACATCAGACACCCGGATATACGAGCCGGCGAGGGGGCGAAAAGCCGAACAAGCTGAGTGCTGGCAATTAAGTCGCCGGCTCGCCGTTTCGCCCCATCGCCCACTCGTCCCTGCGCCCATTCGCCCGCTCGTTCACTCTCTCACCTGCCCGCTCCCTGTCACGACGTACTTGTAGATAGTGAGCTCCGGGAGGGCCATGGGGCCCCGGGCGTGAATGCGATCGGTGCTGATGCCGATTTCCGCGCCCATCCCGAACTGGCCGCCGTCGTTGAATCTCGTGGACGCGTTCCAGAACACCGCCGAAGAGTCAACCTCCCTGAGAAACCGCTCCGCGGCAATTTTATCCGAGGTCACGATCGCATCCGAGTGATGGGAACCGTACCGCGCGATGTACGCGATCGCCTCATCCATATCTTTCACCACCCTCACCGCGAGGATGAGGTCGAGGAACTCGCACCCCCAATCCTTCTCCGTCGCCGTCTTCATGTCGGGAACAATCGCCCTCGCGCCGGGATCCCCTCTAAGCTCGACCCCCTTCTCCCGGAGCCGGGCGGCGATGCGGGGCAGGAACGAGCGCGCGATCCCCTCATGGATGAGGAGTGCCTCCGCAGCATTGCACACCGCCGGCTTCTGTACCTTCGCATTGAGGACAATACTCTCCGCCATGGACAGGTCGGCAGCCATGTCCACGTAGACATGGCAGACGCCCTTGTAGTGTTTGATAACCGGTATGGTGGATATTTCAGCCACTTTCCGTATAAGCTCCTCTCCCCCGCGCGGTATCACGAGATCAATATATGCGTTCAGCGTGAGAAGCTCGCTGACCACGCGGTGTTCGACCCGTTCAATAAGCTGGAGCGCTGCTTCGGGAAGCCCCGCATTCGCAGCGGCGCGCTGGAGAAGACGCGAGAGCGCGATGTTGGAATTGAGCGCCTCCCTGCCACCCCGCAAGATGACGGCATTGCCCGACTTGATGCAGAGCGCGGCGGCGTCGGCCGTCACGTTCGGCCTCGCCTCGTAAATCATGGCGATGACACCGATCGGCACACGCACCTTACGGATCTTCAACCCGTTCGGCCGGTCCCACTCGCCGAGCACCTCCCCCACCGGGTCGGCGAGAGAAACCACCTGCCGGAGACCCTCGCTCATTTCCCGAATTGTCTTTTCGGTTATCGCGAGCCTCTGTCGCACGGATGCACCGATCCCCGCTTTTTCAGCGGCCTGAAGATCCACTCTGTTGGCGGCGATGAGGGATGACGCTTCTTTCTCAACGGACTGTGCCATGGCCAGGAGCGCGCCGTTCTTCACGGAGGTTGGCGCATTCGCAAGCACGGAAGCCGCAGCCCGCGCGCGCCTGCCGATCTCCTCAACATAGCCTTTGATCTGAGTTGATGTAGTCATAAAAAGAATTCAGGAGTCAGAATACAGAATCCAGGAGTCAGAATTGAGAATAAAAATGGCTTTGTAAATTATACCATTCTGTATTCTGAATTCTGTATTCTTCATTCCCTTCTAAAGCAGCACCAGATTATCCCTGTGGATCGCCTCATCATAATCTTTGTAGCCGAGCACGCCCTTGATCTCTGAGGTCTTCAATCCCTTGATCTTCCGGAGTTCTGCCGAGGAGTAGTTCGTGAGACCCCTTCCTATCTCGCGGGAGGCGAGCGTCACAATGCTCACCGTATCCCCGCTTTTGAACTCCCCGCACACATCCCTGACGCCCGCAGGGAGCAGGCTCCTCCCCTTCTGGAGAAGCGCCGCGACAGCCCCGTCGTCGATCACCACCTTCCCCTTCGGTTTGACAAAGAAGGCGATCCAACGTTTGCGGCCCCCAAGCTTTCCCGTCCCCGGACGGAAGAAAGTCCCTATCTTCTCCCCTGCGAAAAGCCTGGTGAGAATCTCCCTTTCCCTTCCTTGCGCGATGACGGCAGCTTCGCCCGACGAGACGACTATCTTCACCGCCCGCAGCTTGCTCACCATTCCACCCGTTCCCCGCTCGGACCCCGCGCCGCGCGCGAGTGCCTCTATTTCCGGTCCGATGACGGAAACCTCGGGGATCAGCCTCCCCTGCCCTTTTCTGGGATCCATTGTCATGAGGCCTTCGATATCGGTGAGGATGATGAGCAGATCCGCTTTGATCAGATTTGACACGAGCGCGGAGAGAGTGTCGTTATCGCCGAACTTGATCTCGTCGGTGGATACGGTGTCGTTCTCATTGATGATGGGGAGAATGCCCTTCTCGATGAGGGTGATGATGGTATTCCTCGCATTGAGGTGCCGGTGGCGCGCCTTCAGATCGTCCGAGGTGAGCAGTATCTGCGCCACCTCGACGCCATGCGCGCGGAACTGACTCGCATAGAGGTGCATCAGATGGCTCTGCCCGACGGCCGCCGCTGCCTGAAGATGAGGAAGGGATTTCGGCCGGCGCGAGATCCCCATCCGCGCGAGGCCGGTGGAGATCGCACCTGAAGTCACGAGGATGATCTCTCTCCCCGCTCGCATGGCCGATGCGATCTGCGCGGCGAGATCGGCAATATACTGTTCGCTGATTTGCCCGTCTTCAGCTGAGAGCAGATTGCTCCCGACTTTGATCACGATCCTTCGGGCTGATGCGACAAGCTTTACGCTCATTGTGTAATCCTATCACGCAGCTACCCGCTCATTTACTCAATCGCACTTCGCAAGCTCCTTGGCCAGTGCATACACCAGCTCCTTTACTCCATCCCCCCTCAGGGCTGAGAGCGGGTAAATCCTGCCCCTGTACTGCTTCGCCGCCATCCGGAATTCCTTCAATCGCTCCGCCGCCCCTTCCAAATCCATCTTGTTCGCGGCAATAAGTCTTTTCTTGCGCATGAGGCCGGGTTGGTAAAGCTCGAGTTCCCTTTCGAGCGTAGAGAGCGCGGCAAGCGGCTCCGTTCCGTCAACCGCCGCCATGTCCACCACGATGAGGAGCAACCGGGTTCTCTCGATATGACGCAGGAAAGCGTGGCCGAGACCGACGTTCCTGTGGGCCCCCTCGATAAGGCCCGGGATATCGGCTACCATGAATGAGCCATACTCTCCGTAGCGCACGAGACCGAGGTGCGGCTCGCGGGTTGTGAACGGGTACGGTGCAATCTTTGGATGCGCTGCGGATATTTTTGAGATGAGCGTCGATTTCCCCGCATTGGGGTACCCGACGAGCCCCACATCCGCGATCAGTTTGAGCTCCAGTTCGAGCACCCGCTCCTCGCCTTGCTGTCCGTCCTCAGCGATCCGCGGCGCTCTCCGCGTAGCACTCTTGAAGTGCGTATTACCTCGCCCGCCTCGCCCGCCGGATGCGACGGCGCAGCTCTGCCCGTCCTCGACCAGGTCACATATCCGCGCGCCATCGATGGATGACCGGACAACGGTGCCGGGAGGAACGCGCACGAGGAGGTCATCTCCGCTCTTCCCTGTTTGGAGCTTCCCTCTGCCGTGTTCCCCCCTCCCCGCTTTCAGGTGGGGCTGGTAGTAGAAATCGAGGAGAGTAGCGAGGTTCTTATCCGCACAAAAAATTACGTCCCCTCCCTTCCCTCCGTCGCCTCCGTTGGGACCGCCTTTGGGGACGTATTTTTCACGGCGGAAACTCATGCACCCATTTCCACCGTCACCTGCTTTGACGAATATCTTGATCTTGTCGATAAACACGTCGCGCGCTTTATGGAGTAACCGGAACGATGCACACTCTCCGGTGACCCTTCCTCTCGCCGGCGAATGCGACAATGCCGTCGATCAGGGCAAAAAGGGTGTCATCCCTCCCACGGCCCACGTTCGCCCCCGGGGCGAAGCGGGTCCCGTGCTGCCGGACCAGGATGCTGCCGCTTGTGACGAACTGTCCTCCAAACCGCTTCACACCGAGCCGCTGGGAGTTACTATCGCGACCGTTCCTTGAACTTCCCATTCCTTTTTTATGTGCCATGATATAAATCCTCCATGTAAAAAACAGTAACGCAGAATACAGAAGTCAGAATTCAGGAGTCAGAATAAAAATGGCGTTGCAACTTATGCCCTTCTGTATTCTGAATTCTGACTCCTGTATTCTTTCTTACACCTTTATTTCCGTGATCCTCACCGCACTCATCGTCTGCCGATGGCCTATGCGGCGTCGATAGTTTTTGCGCCTCTTCTTCTTGAGCGGGTAAAGCTTCTCCTGCTTCTCATTCCCCTCAGATACACCCGATACCACGGCATTCTCAACTACGGGGCGCCCCACGTGCACTGTGGCTCCATCCGAGATCAGAAGCACATCCTTAAACTCGATACTTTCCCCTTGCGGGGGTAGCAACTTCTCAACAACCACCCTATCGCCCGCGCTCACTTTATACTGTTTTGCGCCGGATTTTATTATAGCAAACATCACATTCCTCCTCCACTCAAATAGATAACCAGGTAGTCTACTTATTCATCCTCCCTTTGTCAAGGTCCATCTGGCTGGACTATCCCCAGTTTTTTCAAATCGGGTCAAAAAGCATGATTTGACTCTGGGCCGTACTTGAGAAGTTAGTTCGTGATTTTTGCATAAATGCGCCCAAGTACGTCAGCAGTACCGAGATCCCATCTGCAAGGGCGT
>JAPLCW010000204.1 GCA_026392015.1 Candidatus Auribacterota bacterium
GCGCCTTTCTGCGTTGAAGCGATTGGGGTTGAAGGGAACAGGACTCAAAATCGCATATAACAATGAGGGTGCATGGCGGATCGCAATGAGCCCCAGTATGCATCGCGCTTTGTCTAACTCGGTGCTGCAGCGGTACGGCTTGGTGCTTCCATCGACGCTTGCGACGGCGTAATGTCGCTGGGTTCAACCGCCGGATGCCGAAAACGGCACGTCCGGTGGTGTGGGAGGGACTGCGGGCGAAATCCCGCAGCCCCGACCCGATTATGAAACCTGGATTCTTGCTTTCGCAGGAATGACATATTAAGCAATATACCCCCCATAAGTGACCCCTTACATCGTTCCTGTAATGGGCTGATTCCGTTTTTTCTGACTTTTTTCTATCTACCGGGGAGGCTTTCCGCACCCCCGGGCGCAGGCGGGCTGAAAACAAGAAGCATCAGACCTTTACTATACACTAAGGGGAGCATAGGTGACATAGTGCGAGCAGGGTAAGGTCATTGAGGATTCAATATCCGGGTGCATGGCACCACATCACAAGCCGCGGGAACGAGCGGGGGGAGATGTTCAGGGACGATAAGGACAGGAAGCGATTTCTCGAAGCGTTGGAAGAGAGCGCAGAGAGATTCCAGGTGATTCAAGAAAGGCATGGTGTTCTTCATGTTCGACGGCAAGGATTAGGCGCGCGGTTACACGTCGCCTGGATCCGATTGTTCTGCGTTTTCGTGTGTCTCGGGGAGTTCCAGCAAGCGGGCGTCCTCAAGATCAACATCTCTTCCTGCCGCGCGCTTTGTGACAACGAGATCCGCTTTTGACAGGACAAAGAATTCCTGTCCCTGATACGCCATGATCTCGCGACGCTTCCACGCGTCTGGAAATTGTATTCCAGGTATGGAAGTCTGAACATCTATCCGGACCCGGTCCTTAAAAATGGTGATTTCGTTGGAGAGTAACTCCTGGATCGTAGTCATCGAGGCTGTGGCAAGCCCGGCGTCAATCAAGGCGTTGATCAGGCGCTTCGCGTTATCCGGGGTGGCTTCGATGAGGATATCAAGGTCAAATGTGGCGCGAGGGACACCGTGAAGGATTACGGCGATTCCTCCGATGACTACGTATCTTACATCATGGTGCTGAAAGGACCTGAATACGTCCTGCAAGCGATTTAGCATGCTTGCGCTCCTGCAAGGTAGGCTGTACGGTCAGCGCCAGGTCCGTGAAATAACACATCATGTCCATGCGCTGTGAGAGAGGTAAGGAGCGAAACCATCGGGTCTTCGCCTCGATGCTTTCATCCCTTCGATCGTGTGTGACACCGCTATCTTCTTTCATGGCATTAGGTTACCAAATAGTGATCTCTTTTTCAAACGCAGAACGAAAAAGCTAACCGGCGGCGATCATGGACTTGGAATCGGGAAGGCTGCCTTTCCGCCGTCCGGTTGAGCGACTTGTTCGGCCTTCTCTTTTTTGAATCTGCATTTCATTAACGAGTCGCAATTCCAAACGACACCCCAGGGCATGCGCGTACTTGCGCAATGTAAATAGTGATGGCGAATGCTTCCCTCTGCCGGACTCCAAACGCGCAATCACCGACTGAGTTGTGCCTATCCGCTCGGCTACTTGCGCCTGTGTGATGCCGGCAGACGCGCGAGCCCTCAAAAACACGTCAAGGAACGCGAACTCTTTGTCAAGCCGGTCATATTCGGCTTTCACGTCCGCTCGTTTAAGAGCGAGAGACTTAAGTGCTTTGTGTGTGTGCATCTTTAACCTCCTTCATTCGCCGCCGGGCTATGGTAAGCTCCTTGGGCGGGGTCTTGTTGGATTTCTTGATGAACTGGTGCAGGATCACAATCTTTCTACCAACCATCGTGCAGTAGAATACACGCACTATCCCCTCCGCGGCCTTCAGTCGCAATTCAAACAACCCATTCCCATTGCGCGTGTATGAGGCATACCCAGGTCCGGACCATACACCTCCATACGGTCGGAATACCTAAGGTAGCGGGCAAGAAAGCCAGCAGACAAGGCAAGGATTTCTGTCTGAACAGAATCGCTGTAATAGGTGATTGTCCAATTCATAAACGAATTATAGCGTATATGCTATAATTGATCAAGAAAAAGTGGGGATTTCGTGGTCGAACGTGAGGGTCAGGCGCGCGGGTACCGCGGCGCCTGTACTACTTGGTTCGATCAGTTTCTTTTCAACGATTCCCGGTAGGCCAGAGGGAGTCTTTCGGGAAAAAGAACGTCGAACATCTGGAAGAACTTGGCCCGCTGGTCGGGGGGGAGAAGAACCGTGACTGAACCAAGAGACTTGACCGGTCGTGACTTGAATCGGAATTTCACGATTGGGCCACTACAGCGAACGGAAGCGACTGACGATGGATCAATACTCAAAGAAGTGTAGCGCTTGAAAACGGCATTATAGATTGCGAGGATGACAACGCCTCCCATACTGCCGATGACGATACCTTGCCCACCGGAAAGAATCACCAGCCCCGACAGGATGCCAATGACGATGATTATGATGAGCGGCCAGAGTATATTGGGGCCGAGGCGTCCCTTGATGAGCATCACGTTTTTGCCGAATTCGGCAGTTCCGATGCCGGCGAAAGAGATTCCTGCTCAAATTGCCCAGTCAAAGCAATCCCCCGCACACAACTTAGCAAAGCCTCCAACCGATGGTGATTGATCCAGCCTCGGGCCAGAAGAAACGTACCACAGAACAAACCAGCAATAACTATAATGTCAGGAAAAAAAAGCCACCCTGGTTCTTCCGTTGTCCCTGGCAGGTGGAGTGGAACAAGCCAGAAAAGAGACACCACGGATGGGAGAGACAATAATGCGCCCACGAGATAATAGTTGCGCATTTGCCTTGATGAATCCGACAGTCTCCGAACGAAGGCTCTGGCAAATTCAGGAGGCCCCTTAGCAAGGGAGCGTAGTGTCAATTGCTGGATGCGATTACACTTATTGTCGAACTCATCAAAAAGGGTATTCATATATTCGTCGTGGCGTGAGACCACATGCAGCTTTTCAGATAACGCGCTATCGCATTCTCTATTTGTAGCAAATATACTGAGAAGTTCTTGTGGCGGCGGTATTCTTAGGTTAATGCACTCAGGGTCAGACCGGTCGGTTATGGTCCCTTCCACCAATTCATCAATCGCCTGCTTTGCTTGATAAGCATCTCCGACGGCGGCAAGAAAGTGTTTCCCCTCGTGTGTGATTCTGATGAGCAGGCTTTTACTATCGACTTCAACAAGCTCAATAGCTTTCTTCGTCATAATGATGGTGGGTTCCCCCCACACGTTGCCGCGAATTCGGTCCTCGATAGATGCGCAGAAGTATTTCCGTCTCTGCTTTGTCGCTACATCTAAGGATTGCAGCTGTTCGTTTTTCATGACGAGAAGTCCACCTATGCCAGCTCCTACCCCAGCCAGTGCCGTTGCAACTCCGATACCCCAGCCTGGCAGTGACTGCGACGGGTAGTAGGGAAGGAAAACGAGGCCCCCAGATGTTATGAACAAATCGCCGATGTGAGCACGATTGTTTGCAGTCTGCGCGACAACATCTTTGAAGGTTGCGTAACAATGCAGAGGAGACGACCCAAGCTGATCTATCAATGCTTGGCACTTTTCCTTAAGCAATGTGCCGACGTTCCTGTGCTCCGTTGCTCTGCATTCTGTGCATGAGAGTCCGTAGTTCAACATGCTCCAGAAGGAGATGTCTTTACCGCAAGTCTTGCACTTTGGCATTTTAGTCTCCCTTTGGCGAACGTTAAAGCTAACTGGGCGCGGTGTTGTGCCCGGATTTTCATTGCGACCCTGACACCGCGCTCAAGTTAAGCGTTGTGTTAAGCTTGATTATTTAAACCAAGATATTTTTGCTGGGGTTCGCAAGCTCACCCCAGCCTGCGCGCTAGTATCCTTCAAGGGTTACGTGTTACAGATACTTTGGCATAAGCATTCAGTATCGATGGCAGTGTAGTTCCTCCCTGCATCTGGGGTGGACTGTAACTTGCTGGAACTAGAAACGCTGCTATTTCCGTTGCATTTTGATCCGAACCGCCAGTGGTTATGTCAGTCGTCCAAGTGCCGTTTGAAGCAATAGCAGTACGCGGCGCAGCAAAACTTGGTTTTATCCACCAGCCCGAATCCACCTTAATATAAACAGCGACGCAATAGCTAGCGGGGTCAGCATTTAAAACACGACCTTTTAAATCATTGAAAGAACCATACGCGGGGACGGCAATAAATTCAATGGAGGGTGAAGTTGTTGCTTGACAGCCAGCTATTGGCAGCCAATATAATAATGTGCCTACATTCTGCAAAACTCTATCAGGTCCCATGTAATAAACATCATTATTGACTGACGAGACACCTACATACGAGTCAGTATTTTCATAATAGCGGAATGTGTAAACAGACCATACCTTCGTGGCTGAATTTGCTGGAGCAAACAAATGGGCATAATTTTGCTCAGTCCTGGAGAAAAGGCACTCCGTCTCAGGATTGAGTCCAAATACCACTCGTACCCAATCTAGATCGAAAAAATAGGTTTTGTTATCTTCTGGTCTTGACGCAGGCTGTAAATTGGCATCACAGGCGCTTGCCCAATCACAGTGTGGCGCGTAGAAATTAAGGTGAAGCGCCAGATTTTCCTGCGGAACTTTAGCCTGAATTATTCATAAAAAAAGAGCGAACATCCCCTAACTCATTGTGGCGCAATGAGTTTTGTCAACAAGGAGGATATCCACTCGTGTAATATTACCACACTTCAGCTTGAATTTGCACCCATCAATCGCAAGAAAGTTACCGCCCTTTTTGATGAGCCGCGAGTAAGCTCCGATGCGGGAGTCCTGTACCTCCGGGAAGTGGACCGCCGCATCGGGATGACCGATCGAATCGTCGATGCGATGATTGACCCGCGGCGTCAGACCCACATCCGTCATCATCTGCACGAACTGCTGCGGCAGCGTTCGTACCAGATCGGATGCGGGTACGAGGATGCTGATGACTGCGATCATCTCAAGAGCGATCCCGCCTTCAAGGTTGGCGTGGGCCGCGACCCACAGAACGATCCGGATCTCGCTTCGCAACCCACGATGAGCCGATTGGAGAATATGGTGACCGTGCGGGAGCTTTTGCGGATAGGGTATGTGTTTATCGATCAGTTCATCGCCTCGTATGAATCGGCGCCCAAAGTCATCGTACTGGATATGGATCCGACCGCGGACATTACCTACGGCCATCAGCAGCTGACGTTGTTCAACGCTTATGAGGACGAATATTGTTTCATGCCCTTTCATGTGTATGAAGGACTATCGGGCAAACTCATCGCCACGGTGTTGCGTTCCGGTAAGACGCCGAAGGCGGAGGAGATCATCAGCGTGTTGAAACGGATCGTGTCGCGAATCCGCCGGGCGTGGCCGGAGGTGTTGATTATCTTCAGGGCAGACAGTCATCACACCAAGCCGAAAGTCATGGAGTGGATGGAGCCGCGCGGAGTAGAGTATGCGACGGGGCTTTGCGCCAATGCTGTGCTCGACAAGCTGTTCGCGCCGACCATTCAGGATGCTGAAAAGAAGCACCAGCGATGGGGAGGAGTGGTGAGGGCGTACGGTTCGGCGTATTACGCGGCTGAATCGTGGAACGGCAAGGAGCGACGGGTGATCTGTCGGGTACTGGTCTCCGCGAAGGGAACGGATGTGCGCTACATCGTCACCTCTTTCACACAGGCGGGAGCGAAATATCTTTGCGAACTGGTCTATTGCGGGAGAGGGGCGATGGAGCTGATGATCAAAGACCATAAGGTGGGGCTGAAGTCCGACCGGACAAGCTGCACTCGGAAAGAGGCGAACCAGTTTCGGCTGTTTCTGCATTCGGCTGCCTATGTGCTGATGTACACGCTTCGAGACCAGCTCCTCAAGGGGTCGGAGCTGGCTAGGGCTCAGTTTGACACCATCCGTCTGCGGCTTCTGAAACTCGGCGCACGTGTAGACATTGCCAAAACATTTATCCGCTTTCACCTGCCGGCCTCGTACCCTCTTCAACCCCTTTTGATCCGCGCTTCGACACTTCTCGCCGCAGTTCCCATTTCACCGTAACGAGCCGCCGCGGCGGTCCCCCTCGCCCTGAAAATAAGGGAGGTAGGGCCGAATTCTGTCTCCATCCGGTCGCCGTCTTTGCTTTTCGCAACTTTTGTGTCGTCTGAACTCATCCAAACCATCTTCCTCTGTCATCCCTCCACCCTTACGCATTAATCCGGGTAGTTGATGAATAATTCAGGTTAGTAGTATTTTCACGGATAAGAGTATTATTTACGAACCAGCGAACTTTATTCGGTAACCATTCAATTCGGTAAGTATTGAACTGAGTAATATCAAGTTGTGGTATGGCGTTAAATTCAGGGCTACCTGCACCCAAAGGTTCGTTGGCGTAAATATTGGTTTGCACTTTATTTGGTAAATTAGAAATAAGTTCGAAATCTATTTCGTTGTGAGACCCCGTAGAAAAAATGTCATAAAGAAATGCTCCCCCCACGAGCCCTTTGACAGGCGTTACTAATCTGGCCTTGAATTCGGCTGACAAACCTGTGCCTGGTGCAGCTTTGCCTAGGGAAAATATCTCAGAACCGTAAAAAGAATTGCCCGTTGGGTTATAAGTGTCCAACTGGAGATGCAGTAAGTCGTTGGAAACATTGGGAAAATTCGGCCTCATTTGGGTTCTGCCATTGAACGACGCAGCGCCTGTCGGATAGGCCCAAATCGACTGATTCACTGTCTCAAACTCATCGAGAAATTGTGTCTCTGCGTACGCATTGGGAATGCCTAGCAGCAGCCCGATGGTTAAGGCATTTAACAGATACAAAACGTACATTTTTAGCATTGATAGTGTCGACAATGCGTCCAACTTACGACATATCAGTTTATTAAAGCTCATGAAATACATAGCAATTCCCCCTCTATAAGGTTTACCAATAGTGTCAGGGTTTACATCCATGAGAGCCGAACGTCAAAGGTCAGCCACCCGGCTTTGCCGGGTTGGCTGCACCGCCTTGATAAGCTTCTTCTGCATGATCGATTTGTGCTGTTCAGCGCGAAGGCCTGTGTCGAGTTGGTAATAGAGAGCGCTCAACCTCGTGCGACCAAGGACCTGAATCGGGAACCGCCGCACAACCTCGCGAACTGCCGGAGAAGCATGCTTGATTGCCCAGCGGATTTCTTGGTCTCCGACGCGGGGATCATCGACAGCCGAGAGTTCGCGAGCCCGCGCCCCATACACCGCAGGCCCAAGGGCGTGTTTCGCCTGGTGAGGGCATGCCAATGCGTGCATGTAAGCGATTGACGCTGCGAGGCCCGCGGCGCGAGCGGCGGCTGTGGCAGCCGGCTCGTCGACCTCGCGTGCGGCTGCGAGAGCCGCCAAGGCAAGGGAGCGCAGTCGCGCTGTCCGCTTTCCCCCGCGCGAGAAGACCCGGATGCCCTCGATTGCTTCGCGCGGGCGGGTATCAGAGGGAGCTTTCGCCTCGAACAGCGTCAGCACTCGCTCGGCGCAATCGGCAGCCCAGCGTCCGACAAGACGGCGGTCTTCTTCGCTCAGTGTTATCTGCTCGGGTTTCATCTTCTGCCTACGTGAAGCTCACCGGCGCGCGTTTCTTTGCGCAACCGGTGGAGCGGATTGTTGGGCATGTAATTTATATGCCAATTAAAACACTGAGTTTAGTAAGGACCTCGACTACGGTGGACTCCGGCACTCGACAACAGAACTGAGCGTTTCTGGCTCGCCAATCAAGACTCTTAACCTGATCAGACAGCACAACGCCGGAGACTTTCAACTCGGCAGGAATGGTAACCTCAAACGGATAACCTTTTACTTGAGATGTAATCGGACAGAATACAGCCAGGCCCACCTTCTTGTTGTAGGATTCTGGCGATAGGGTTAACGCCGGCCTACGCCCTGTCTGCTCATGCCCAGCTTGTGGACTGAATACAAGCCATACTATATCTCCGCGCCTGGGGCAGTATAGCTGGGACATTACCAGATCTCCTGCCCGACCGGGCTGCCCCAGCCAATCTCATTATGACGATTATTCTTGGTAACCTTTCGAAGCAGCTGCACTAATGAGTATTTGTGCCGCCCCTTTGGCTTGACAACCATCTTCCCATCGACCACGGCAACCTCGACCACGGATCCTTGATGCAACCGGACATCCTTTGCAAGAGAATTCGGAATCCGCAAGGCCAGACTGTTACCCCATTTTTGAACAGTTGCATTCATATAGCCACCTCCCTATGTATCTACAATGAGTATACACCACTTCAGATATATGTCAATATTTATCAATACCCAACGTCAATATTCTCGACCCGTTTGTTGGGCATGCACAGTAGTGGGGAAACGATATTCAAGCCACCTGTTGCCAAATTCCCAGCTCAAATGTGCGAGCCAGATGGAGAGTCCCGCAACAATGAGGAGCCAGGCAAATCCGAATCGATAGCCAAAAGAGAGCACGCCACATTCGGTCGGGTTTTTGCCGTCAAACCACATTCGGATCGGATCTCCGACCTTGTAGCCTGGCAGTGTCAACACCACTTTGAAATGTATCTTATTCCATCGGTTTGAAAGTTCCCTTTTCTTCGTCTTCTTCTTGTTTATTCAAGTCACCGGAGGGACATCTTGGGCCGAAAGCGATCATAGTGCGTTCATAAAGACATGTAGAATGCGCTGTCACCCTTCCAACCACGATTTCCTTTCCAAGAATTTCCGTGTACTGCCGATATGATAGTCCGATGCCTGTCAGGAGCAATGCTGTGGCTATGATATTCCATATCATCTTCGTTCTCTCTCTCCGTTTGCCCAACGCTTTGGGTAAGCCGCCGCGTCTTTGTGGTCGGCTTGACCCAATTGTTCGCCGCTTATTTTAGCCTTTTCTCAATCTGTTGCCAGGCATTGAGAAATTGGCTGAAGTCGCGCTGCTTGTCGGAAAAACGATCAAAGGCGATCAGTTCTTGGTCTGCATTAGGCAATCCGCGTGCCTCCCAACAGTGCCTTGTCCTCGTGACCCAGAGATACGAATCGATTCGTTTCGTAGTGCGACCATAAATCGCTCGGAATCTGCGGAGAAGCTCGGATGGAGGGATGATGATGAAACTCGTCTCATGAACGATAAAAGACGGCAGGACAAATACCCAGAAATCCGCTTGGGACTTCTTGATTTTGTGAGGTTGATGTGTCCACCACCCTGCCGCCATGAGCTTATTCTGAAGAAGGATTGGGCGATGCGTGGGGTTGAAGTCTTTGGAGAACTTAACCTGCAGGGAGTCTGCTCTATTATTATTGGAGTCTGTGACAAGCAAATCTATTCCAGTATCCTTCGAAGGAATCCAGACACGCCAGCGCCGATGGGTTTGCTTTATGTGAGACCCGACTAAATACTCACCCGCATGAACTGTGAATAGCGGCTTCATCTTTCCTTCGTTCGCTGATTACTCTATCGCTTCTGCAAGGCGCCTGTCTGACTTGATTAGGTCATTGACGACTGAAGATAAGTCAGAATCCTTGCGCTCTGCAATTCTCTGCACGAACGAAAGATTCTCCCGATCTAGATAGACAGGCAGATTGAACTTTGCGTTTGCCCTGTAGAACTTGCCCCGCTGCCCCTTGGAAAAATCGTATTCTTTCTTCATGTTCTACTCCTCATATTGCTGCGTTTCTCTTTTTGTGGCCTTCCGGCTGGAAATTATCCGAATCCTCACCATCAGCTCATCAAGCTGTTCGTAGGTGTGATGAACAACTAGCAAGGCGCCTGTCGCAGAAATGCCAAGATTGAGCCAGCGTTCCTCTGATTCGCCATGTTCGGAATCGAACACAGAGATGGCTTTCGGGTCTCTGAACACCGTCGAGGCCAGTTCGAAGCTCACTTTGTGCTTGCGCTTGTTAGCTCTGGCCTTCTCGGGATCCCATTCGAAGTCGTAGCGCATTCCACCTCTCCTGGTTGTAACAAGCTCTCTTCATGATACGGCATGCCGACAGTCGGATCAATATTTCATTTTTGGCGGTGCGAAGGTCACCTATAAGGCGCGAGGAACCCGCCGCGGATTCCGAGTGCCCTCAATGCGCTGGTTCTCCTTCTATTCCTTTATCATCTGCCTGAATCGAATCCCAAACTCGGATTCAAGGAACCTCAGTGTCTTGGTTTGATTGATCAGAGAGGCTCGAACCAAGCGTGTTGTGAACAGTCCTGCTTTCGCTTTCCACTTGGCGCGCTTCGCATCCACGGTCTTCTTCCATCGGACTTTCACCAGGTACTCCGAATCGTCAGCATCATCCGCGTTGTCATAGATGTTGGGCTGTTTCAGCCTGCATTGTTTCATGGTCTTTCCTCGATAGCGGAACTCTCTGACGCGAATTGGCCCGTCTTCAACTATGCCAAGGCCAACGTATCCGTGCTTGTTCAGGTAAGCAACGACTACATCGCCAGTCTGGAGTCCTTCGAGCTGCTCGCTGTATTTCCGTTGTTGTCCTGCCGAAAGGAAGCCGTACTGTCGCGAATCGGCCCAGCATCGGTGGGGACCTTCACCGACGTTGACGAGGTGGATCGAGTGTTTGAAGTCAAAACCGGGTAGTTCCTTGTGAAGAGTGTTTTGGGGTCTGAAATTGCCCGCAAATACGCCAGAGGCAACATTCGTCAGGTTATTGCCGAGTTTCCAGAGGAGAGTTGATTCGACGAGGAATGCCTGATCTTCTGTCAGGTCAGCCGCGATTACCTTGACCTTTGGCTGCTCTCCTTCTTTGTAGATGTCCTTGATGCGTTTGACCTTGGCTGAATCACCCCGCGCGAGCAGGTGGGCGGATTTGCGATTTCCTCGTCCCTTGCCGTAGTAGAACTCCTCGTTGTTGCGAGGGTCAATGTACACGTAGACGTAGTATTCTCGATTGTGTTTCATCATCTTCTCTGGCGAATGCTCAAAATGAGCTAACCGAGGCCCGCGCGTTAGCGCGGGCTCGGTTAGCTCCATCGCATGGTTCGCTGAGTTTCATGGTCGGAGTTCGATTTTCTCAGCCGCGAAAGGTTTGATCGTTATGAAATCAAGCTGACCTGCCGCAAGTTTCTTTTCGAGATCGGGCACTAAACTGGAAGGAGGATCGATGACGACAGCGTATTTCCAGCCATCGTTCTCTTTCTCGAATTGAATGATAAGAAACCGCGTTTCATCAGTATTCTTCCGTAAGTAGCCATTCATATTCCCCACGTAAATCAGGTTTGCATGTCTCGCGCTATCGGTTGTCGCAACAAACTGAAATTTCCCGGTGGGTGGCATCTTCGGTGCATATTTCCTCATCGTCACGAAGTAGTCATCGGGAAACTTCATGCCATTCATCTCGAAAGTTCTCTTTAGATCCGCAATCCGGGCAGAGGGAAGCACCGAGAGCAACAACTTGGCATCCTCTCTCTCTACTGATGCGAGGTAATCAGAGTAGATTTTCTCAAGCGTCTCTCTGAGTACGGGCGGCTGCTTTGTAGCGCTGTCGGGTGGAGGAGCAGCGCGGAGGGCAGTAAAACCCGACACCAAGATGATTGTGAGCAGTGCGGTATTCTTCAAGGTCTCATCCTTTCAGCGAACGACAGAATTGAGCGGCGCCCGCAGACAGCGCGGGGAAGAGCGAGCCGAAGGTTCGCGCATCCGCGCCGGCAAGGCGGTAAGCAGCCCGATCCTTATTCTGTACCTCGGACCCTGATTCTATTTCGTTCTACTATCCAGAGTTTCTGGCTGAGCGATTCTGAATTGAGTCCCTCGATGATGCGAGCGATGAACGACAGGATGGATGGTTTGGACTGCTCGTCAACCCGGATCACGATGATCCCCGGCCATTCCGCCGGTGGATATAAAAGGATATTTGCAAAATCATTGTCGAGCGTAATCAGTGCTCTTTTTCCGACTTGCAGATAGAGGCAATGTCGGCATCGGATTGTCCGCCAAGCCGCTGTTCGAGAACGTCCACTGCATCGTGACCAGCCTCACAAAGAAGAGCACAGACCTCCGCTGGCAGGTTCTCATCAATCTTAAACCTCACGATGGCACCTCATCTAGGCAAAGCTAACACTCGCTCGTGCGAAAGCTCAGCAGCATATGCGATAGCGGCTTGAATCGCTTCGATGGAGAGGGAGGGATAGCTGTTCTGGATCTCCTTGGGGGAGAGCCCTGCGGCTAGGTTATCAAGCACCACCGTAACCATGATACGCGTGCCTTTAATGCATGCCTTGCCGTGGCACACTGCTGGATCAAACGATATGTAGTCAGTCCATTTCATAACGTCTCTAGTCTATCACTGTGGCCCTCAGGATGGAATAATTTTTCTGTCTACCCGGCCTAACGAAATAAATCAGCGGTGCCGATATGCGGTGTCCGCTGGATTGTCTTGTTATGCTGTTTTTTGACTAATCAGTATTTTCCCTTCGTTGTATTTGTGAATCAACATTGAGATGAGGGATTGATATGGTATTCCTTCTTCAATCGCTTTAACTTGAATTTTCTTCAAATCTCGTTCAGTCATTCGGATATTGATTCTCTTTTGTTTATTCAAACTATAGCGGGCATATTCCTCGTATTGCTTTTTTTCTTTTTTGGTAAGATCGGAAATCCACTCTTCATTTCCAAGTGATTTTGCCAATTCCATCTCGTTTTTATCCAGGTATGTTGTTTTTTTCATTTTTTGCCTCCCAAATATCTTTTTGTTGCTTTGCGGTTTGGTATTATTGTTTTCAAAAATATCTTTCCATTATCTTCAACAAATGGCACCGAATAGATATAATTCTCAATATTTACTAAAAATACCTTTTGATTCGGATATTTATCAGAGTTCGAATGTTTTATACGGTCAACTAAATCTCCTGATTCGATCGCCAATTCCACCTGTTCAAATGACACTCCGCGTAATTTCCGGAGCATTTTATTTTTTTCGTCATTCCAATCATAATATTTCATATGTATGCCTATTGTATTCATTTAACATTGTAGCGGCATTCTATGGTACTGTCAAATAGTTTTTATTTTAAATAATACGATTGAATTTATTATTCTTTTTAGAATATTTTCCGGCATAACGTAAAGCTCAGCCGCCGCGATAGTGGTCGGCTGGAGCGACTTGTTAGAACTTTTATTCATTTTTATCTTTTAAGTGGTTTTCAAGATAAAAAATACAAATAAGAGGCATTATTAGTAACACGACTTACGCACTTCCAGCATAAGAAAAGTGGGCTCAGGCCGACGGCGTTTATGCCGCCGGCCTGGAGCCCTGGCGCAGGGAAGTGTTTTTCCCTACGCCGAGGAAATTATATCCCCGCCAAGATCATAGT
>JAPLCW010000208.1 GCA_026392015.1 Candidatus Auribacterota bacterium
CGGAGGCGTAGCCGCAGGCCCTGCCGAAGGCCCCGAGGCTTCAAGCCGAGGGGAGCGAAGCCCCGAGATTGTCGAGGGGCGAAGCGAAGGGTCTTCAAAATAATACAGATTCAATTCAATCTGTTCTTTTGAATAGATAATACTTTGACAAATTAAACGTCTTACAGATTTTCATACCTATTACAATCTGAAATGCAATCGCTTCGTTTTGTCATAGTTAAAACTAGGTATTTAAAATGGGAACGCTGATTGATATAGCCATGATCATCTTTGAGGCATAATAAGTGCAAAATAATCCTATGTAAATGATCCGAGAGAATCTATGATAAAGTTGATCAGTCAATAGTACGGCTTTGCTTAAAAATTCCAGTAAGACATATGCCATCAAACAAAAAACATCATTACGTTCCAAGGTTTTATCTTAGGCATTTTTCCAAAACTGGAAAATCTATAAATCTATATAACATCCCGAGCCATATAACAGTCATAGATGCCAGCTTAAAGGAGCAATGTTATAAAGATTACTTCTATGGCAACAATCAAGAGGTAGAAAAAGCTTTTTCGGATCTTGAAAACTTTACTTCTCTCATTTTGAAGAAGTTAATAGATACTAATGAATTACCCAAATTTAATTCGGAGGAATATCAGATTTTAATATTTTTCATTATTCTTCAATACTATCGAACATTATATTCAGCTGAGGCAGAAAATGAAGATACAGACATTCTATTTAAGTGTTTCTATGCACAGCGGATAAAAGCACTCGGATTAAATCCGGACAAATTCAAGATTACACTGCAGAAGCCAGCTTTGGAAGCCGCATCATTTACAGCACAGGCATTTTTTTACATATTGGATTTAAATATAAAAGTTCTGCTCAATAGAACCTCTCTTGAATTCTTAACATCTGATAATCCTGTAGCATTCTATAATCAGCTTCTCGAATATCGAACACAGCTAAGCAATTGCGGACTACGAACAAAAGGACTACAAATTTATTTCCCCATAAATCCTAACAGTGCTCTTTTCCTTTATGATAGATGGAGTTATAAAGTTAGCTCTAAACTTAAAAAGATAATCACAATTGATTCTAAAAAGGATATCGAAGAGTTGAATAAGCTTCAGATTATAAGCGCATTGGATAATATCTATTTCCGCGATCCGAATCAAGCGCCCCTTATTGAGAGAATAGCGCACGAAACCTCGAGTCTCAGGAGGCCCGCGAAGTCCATAACAGCCCGTTATGTTCGGGAAGATAATAAGCTGAGAGAGCTGATCACAAGGAGCAAATATGATATTCGAACCGGCCTTTCTCTATCTTTTGTATCAGAGAAATGGCGTGCTAGGATATGGAGGGCTCGATACAAAAGGCAAAAAGTTCAACAGGTTGCTATAATGCGAAACTCCAAATACTTGAGCAAGATAATCCATTCATGCCATAGACAACAAAACTGGAAATACCCCGCAGATTTGAATCCGTATACTCATTAGCTAATCCTGCGTTGCTTTATTTCCATCTTGCATAAACAAGACCTATAAAATTTGATACTTCTTTATGCCCTTTTTCGGTAAGCGTTATTGAACTATCTTTTATCGTTACCCAGCCATATTCCGATGCAAGGATTACCGCTTGTGATCTTAGCTCTGGCAATTTAAAAGACTTTGCAGCTGAAAATTTCTTCAAATCTACTGTCTGGGTCTCAAATGCTTCTAATATAAGCTGCTTCCCGCTTTCAGAAAGTTTAGCATATTGTTCTTGAGCACTGAGTCTTGATTGACCATTAATACCGCCACCAGAGATTGGATAGCCCATAATCTCTCGGATAAAAGTAGTCTGCCCAACTTTTATACCCAAAATAAATACAGCCACGAATAGCCCCATTAATCCCCACCAGAACTTACATGGGACATGGCGAAAAAGCCAAGACAGTGTTACTTTGTCAGGCAATATCAGCTCATTATTATGACTGCCTTCTTTCCGGCTTGGGGACTGAATCTTTTCTGGAATCTTAGATAGCCATTCTAACCTTTGTTTTACTTTGGTCCTAAATGAGCTCCATATTACCTCACCCATCATATAGTCTATGTGCTTACCTCCAAATTGCGATTCAAACATATTGACCGCAATCCATTCCGGAAACAATCCACTATTTGGAGCTACTTCTTGAAGCCAGGTGCTAACATCTTTTATCCATTGATCAAAACTAGGTTTTGCGCTGGAAGTATCTTGAATTTTAAGCAGTTGATTGCCTTGCTTTGTTAGATCGTCCAATCCCGGCATAGTTTTATTATTCTGCTGCATAACAACACCTTTTTTTTATTGAAATTTCTCTTATTTCGCATGCATAACAACGGATAGACATTCTCATCCTTTTTAGCGCCCTATTGCTTGGGAATGTTCACATTGAATTTCTCGGTAAATTCATCGGTCATAGCCTTGCCCTTTTCAAAATCACCATTCTCAAAGGCTTTGAAGGCGTTAGCCTTTAGTCTGTTTTCTGGAGTGAAAGCGTAGAGCGGCAGAGTGATAAAGCCTATAAGGTTGAGCATGACAATGTAAATCGGGATGACTGCAATCCCGGCAACGATCCAGTTCCACCTCCAAACTAAAAAGACAGCATAGCCCGTTGCAGCGAAGATCAGCAGGTTCCTCAAGATGTCTAGAAGAATGGTTGTTCCTGATTTCTCATGCTCCCATGCCATAGTCTCTCTTTCTCCTGTTTCTAGTTTCTCGCATAGTTCAAACATTTTTAATGCCTACTAGTTCGTCTACCGTAATGCTCAAAGCCCTTGCAAGTTTTATAACTGTTTCTATTTTAGGATTTACTATCCCCTGGCGCTCAATCTTAATAAGCGTATTATAGGAAATGTCTGCCTCCCGGGCCAATTTCTCCTGAGACCAACCTTTTTGTTTTCTGAACTTTGCCAAATTTTTTAAATACATTTTATTCCCTTGCGCTGTATATAGTATTCTGATACGCTATATTGTAATACTATTACCCCCAGACCCCGTATCTAGCAGTATTATACTAAAAGGAGGGTTAAATGAATCGCCAATTAGGGTGCGCAATATATACAAGAGTATCTACCGACAATCAGGCGGAAGTGGTTTTTAATTCCTGTGAGGCGCAGGAATTAAAAATCCGGGCATTTATTGCAAGTCAAGAGGATATGGGAATATCCAAAGTCTATTCTGATGCGGGTTATACAGGCTCAAATCTCAATCGCCCTGCTTTGAATGAAATGCTAACCGATATTCAGCAAGGCAAGATCAACGTGGTCATATCATACAAGATAGATCGCCTGACAAGATCGCCGAAGGACTTTTATCATCTCGTAGAAAGATTTGAAAAGCATGGCGTCGATTTTATTTCCGTAACTGAACGCTTTGATACTTCGACCCCTTCGGGCAGACTGCTCCGGAATATCATGCTTACTTTCGCCCAATTCGAAAGAGAGCTAATCAGCGAACGGACGAAAGATAAAATGATTCAGCGTGCGCAGAAGGGAATGTGGAATGGCGGTACCCTCCCCTATGGCTACAAGATTGAAGACAAGAAGCTGATAATCAACGAGTCGGAAGCCAAGATTGTCCGCAGCATCTACGATAACTATATCCTCTCTGGCAGTCTTTCACAAACTTATGGCGGAATGAAAGACAAAGGAATAATAGACAGGAAGGGTAAGCCTTTCAGCATGGGGGCAATTTCCTATATCCTGAGAAATGTGCTCTATATTGGGAAATTGTACTATGCCGGCAAGGTTTATTTAGGCATTCATGAGCCAAATATTTCAGAGGATATTTTTAATGCGGCTCAGAATATTCATAGAACGAAAAAGACGAGCAACCGGATAAGCAAATACTTTGCTATGGCAGGGTTAATCCAGTGCAAAGAATGTGGCTCTTTTATGACGCTTCATTACACAAAGAAAATAGCCCGGCACAGGAGCAAGCGATATCATTATTACCGCTGCACGAAAACGCTCAAAAGAGATTGGGATAGCTGCACGACAAGGCAAGTCAGCGCCAACAAGTTGGAGGATTATATTGCTAAAAACCTGGAGAGAATCTCTCTTGATAAACAGTACATTGATAGTTTGACATTCAAGCTCAATAACGACAGAGCGGGTGGCCGAACAGGATTCGAACCTGGCTCAGAAGATCAAAAAATATGCCCTAATCAGGTGGAACAAGACCTTAAAAACTTTATAAAAGGTCTCGCCGAAAGGAAGGGGTTAGAGAAGAATCTGTGGGGCAAAAATTTCATCCAGAAAATTATCTATTCAAAAGAACAGATTGAATTGAATCTGTATTATTTTGAAGACCCTTCGCTTCGCCCCTCGACAATCTCGGGGCTTCGCTCCCCTCGGCTTGAAGCCTCGGGGCCTTCGGCAGGGCCTGCGGCTACGCCTCCGACAACTACAGCAACGAAAGTCTAAGGTGTAAAGCAATCGAACAAAACAGAAAAGAAAGCAACTATCCTTTTTTAAGCTCCGCATCCTCGACAGATTTGATCAACTTCCCCAACATTCTGCAAATTATCGTGCATGCCTCACGCGCTCTGGCATTTTCTTCCTGGCTCACCTGTTTTTGACGATACGCAATTGTCAGACAAGGGATGCATTCCTTTGCTGAATCAAGCGCATAGGAATAGTATCTAATTTTTTCTCGCCTTGAGAGCTTTCCACAGCCCTCAGCGATGTTCGTGCATATCGAAACCGCTGTTCTTTGAAGCTGATCTATCACAGAGTTCTTGTACAAAGGGCTTATCTGTTTACACATGTCAAAAACACAATCAAGAAAATCCAAGGCGCGCTGATATACATTTAATTTTTCAAAGTCAAAATAGATGGCCTCCCCTTCCCTGACCATTCCAATTCTTCCGAGTTCTTCCATTTCTTGCTTTCTTTCGAGCTTTGTTCCCTTCGTAACTTTATACCTTACACTTTTGTTGCTGTTACCCTAACTTACTTTACACCTTAAACTTTACACTTTTGTTGCTGCAGTTATGGTGAGCGCGGGAGGGCTCGAACCTCCGACCCACTGCTTAAAAGGCAGTTGCTCTACCCCTGAGCTACGCGCCCCAACTACGGCAGAGAAAGTGTAAAGTGTAATGTAAGAACGAAGTAAGATACCGCTTTTGCCTTAAACTTTACACCTTAAACTTCCTTTGCTTTTTTTCACCCCTGAGCTACGCGCCCGATACTACAGTGATAAGCGATTAGTGATAAGCAAAAAGCGAAATAACTGTTTTCCGAGTCACAGCTCCATTATTTCCTTTTCCTTCTTTACGAGGAGCTTGTCGATCACGGTGATGTATTCGTTCGTCTTGTCCTGGATCTTCTTCTCTGCATTATGCATCTGGTCCTCGGTGATCTTCCCCTCTTTCTGCACCTTCTTGGTATGCTCGTTTGCCTCGCGGCGGACGTTGCGGATCGCGATGCGCCCCTCCTCCGCCATCGCCTTCACCACCTTGTCGAGCTCCTTCCTCCGCTCCTCGCTGAGCTCGGGCATCGGGAGCCTCAGGATGCGCCCGTCGCGGATGGGGGTGATCCCCAGCTTTGACTTGAGCAATGCCTTCTCTATGGCGTCGGCTCCCGCCGGATCCCATGGATGAATGACGAGCAGCCGCGGCTCGGGGGTCGAAATGCCCGCGAGCTGCTTGATCCGCGTCTGAGCCCCGTAGTAGTCGACCATGATGTTGTCCACGAGCGCCGGGGACGCCTTCCCGGTCCGGATGGCGGAGAACTCATGCTCCACCACCTCCATCGTCTTCATCATCTTGAGTTCCATATCGTCCAGTATCTCGTCGAGTTCCATACCGATCACCTCCCGCTCAGTGACTCACCAGTGTACCCACGGTTTTCCCCTTCAGCGCACGTTCTATATTACCCTCCACCGACAAATTGAACACGATAATCGGCAGACAGTTTTCCATGCACAGGGATATTGCCGTCGCATCCATCACCTTCAGGCGTTGCTGCAACATGTCAAGATACGTCAGGGAATGGTAGAGTCGCGCCCGTTTGTCCTTCGTCGGGTCGCTGGAATACACGCCGTCCACATTGGTGGCCTTGAAAAGCACCTCCGCCCCGATTTCCGATGCCCGGAGCGCCGCTGCCGTGTCTGTGGAGAAGTAGGGGTTCCCGGTGCCGCCGACAAAGATCACCATCCGCCCCTTCTCGAGGTGCCGGATGGCCTTGCGCCGGATGTACGGCTCCGCGAGTTCCTGCATTTCGATCGCTGTCTGGAGACGGGTAGGGATCCCCTCCTTCTCGAGCGCGCCCTGGAGAGCGAGTCCGTTGATGACCGTCGCGAGCATCCCCATGTAATCCGCGGTTGTCCGGTCCAACCCATGCGCGGGCGCTTCGAGACCGCGGAAGATATTGCCCCCGCCGATGACAAGTCCTGCCTGGACGCCGAGCCGGTGCACGCTGCGCAATTCGCGAGCGAGGAAACCGACGACCTTCGGGTCGATGCCGCACCCCGTGGGCCCGCCGAGGAATTCGCCGCTCATCTTGAGTACGACGCGGCGATAGCGCAACCGGGAAACTTTTCGCGCCATGACCATGGCCCTTCGCATTTAGTAGTTAGGGGCTAGTAGCTAGGGGTCAGGGATACTGTTTCTCCAACTTCTACTAATCCCCAACTCCCGGTTTACATTATCCCAAGAGCGCCTCTGCACGAAATAGCATCCGTACTCGCCGTCCCCTCCGGGGGGACGAGCCTCAGCCGCCGATCTGAAAGCGGGTGAAACGCCTGATGACGATGTTCTCGCCGAGCTTTGCGATGAGGTCGGTGAGGAGATCCTTGATCTTCCTTCCCTCGTGCTCCGGGCGCACGGAGGGCTGCTCGAGGAGGCAGCAGGTCTCGTAAAATTTCGAAAGCTTCCCCTCCACAATCTTCTCCACGACGTTCGCAGGCTTGTTCTTGATCTGGTCGCGGATGATCTCCTTCTCCCGCTCCAGTATATCCTGCGTGACGTCCGCGGGTACGAGGTACGCCGGGGAGGCGGACGCGATCTGGAGCGTCACCATCTTTACGAACTCGCGGAATTCCGCGTTTCTCGCGACAAAGTCCGTCTCGCAGTTGACCTCGACCAGAACGCCGATCTTGTCCCCGTGATGGATATAGGACCCAATGATCCCCTCGGCGGCCTTCCGCCCCGATTTTTTCGCGGCGATCACGAGCCCCTTCTTGCGGAGGACGTCGATCGCCTTCTGCATGTCTCCCTTTGACTCTGAAAGGGCGGTTTTGCAGTCCATAATCCCCGAATTTGTCTTGTCTCTCAATTCCCGAACCATTTCCGGTGTAACGTGCACGGTGCTACCTCCTTTATAACTTCACGCGATTAAGCGATTGTGTGATTTGGCAATTCGGTAATGACGATGCGGCGTTCAGAGCGGCAGATCCCGCACGTCTTCGGGTTCTCCGGATTCCGGGATCGGGGCTTCCTCGCCGCCGGCCAAAGCCTCGCCGGGTGCGGCCTGAACCTCGGTTCCTGCGGCGCTCTTCACCTCTTCGGGCGGCGGAGCCTTGGGTTTTGCCGCGGCCGCCTGGGCCGTCCTACGCCCTCTGGGCTTCTTTACCTCTCCCTCGGGCACTGTTCTGAGCTTGGTCCCTTCACTGCACGCCTGGGAGATCTTGTCGGCAAGAAGTTTGATTGCCCTGATCGCATCGTCATTGCTCGCGATCGGGTAGTCGATCTCCTCCGGGTCCGTGTTCGTATCCACGAGGGCTACAATGGCAATCCCCAACCGCTTTGCCTCGGCAACGGCAATCCGCTCCTTCTTGATATCAACAATGAAAATCGCCCCCGGCAGATCCGTCATATCCTTGATGCCGCTGAGGTTGTGGTCAAGTTTCGCCTTCTCCCGCCTGATCGATGAGATCTCCTTCTTGGGCAGCTTGTCTATGGTTCCGTCCGCGATTATCCCCTCGATCTCTCTCAACCGCCCTACGCTCTTGCGGATCGTACGGTTATTCGTGAGAAAACCGCCGAGCCAGCGCTCCGTTACGTAAAACATGCCTGCCTTCAGCGCGGCATCCTGGATCAATTCCTTTGCCTGCCGCTTGGTTCCTACGAAGAGGACCGACTTTCCCGACGCGACCGTGTCGCGCACGGCCTGATAGGCATTTTCGACCTGTTCCAGTGTCTGCTGGAGATCGATGATGTGAATTCCGTTCCTCTCCTCAAAGATGAAGCGCCGCATCTTTGGATTCCAGCGCTTGGCCTCGTGTCCAAAATGGACTCCCGCCTCGAGAAGCTCTCTGATGGTAATGATCGCCACTGCGTTTTCCTCCCTTCAGGGTTCACTCAATTTGCCGGGGATGCAGATTTGCGCGACGCGCGCAGGAGCCCCCTGGCGTCAATCCCGCACATGTGGGACATTGAGCTCCGCCTTAACTCCTGGTAGATTACAGCAAGATCATCCGGTGAACATTGAAAACGGCACACGGTCTCCAATCTACCGAATTGCAATGCTGTTTTATACCAAAGGTATGAAGGTTTGTGAAGCTAATTCAGCCCGGCTAGGTAATGGGCCAGTTTTGGGGGGCACTATGAATTGTAGGGGTTCGACGAACTTGTCCTGAGCACTTCGGCTGCGCTCAGTATAAACTCAGCCGAAGGATCGAACCCGGGCGCGGTAAAACTTGTCCTGTCGAAGACCCTGAGCGAAGTCGAAGGGACCTTGCCGAAGGATCGCGCCCCTACAACATAACATTATGTATCCTCCCCCACATTAGTGACCCAATACCCGGCTAGAGATTTATCATGCTAGGAGCCTGTCCGAGTAATGGGCTGTGGAGCCTCTTTTTACTCTGAACTGCACATGGAATTTTAGAAAATGACGCTGCAACTTCTCAGACACTCATCGCGGCATAGAAAATTCGACTACCTTCGATTAATGCTCGCGAAGAGCCGGCTTTCCTCCCTATGCAAAGGTATACTTCCCGGAGCGAAAGAGCTTCAGGAGATTGTGCCCCATGCAGATCATCGCCCACTCGCATCGCACTTTCCAATGACCCCGGAGAAGAAACCGGTCGAAGCCAC
>JAPLCW010000049.1 GCA_026392015.1 Candidatus Auribacterota bacterium
TTATACTTCTCCTCCGGACTAAACTTCCTCTTTTCCATCTCTCCGCCTCCTTTCTATGCTAAAATCTTACCATCCATGGAGACGAGATTCATACAAATCTAAGAACCCGAAAAAGTCCAATTTAGTCTAAACCATTACAATCGAAATCACCCCCCTCCCAACCTTCCTTCGGCTTCGCTCAGGACAAGCTCCCCCTTCGAGGGGGGAGGTAATAGCTAAAGTAACCCTCGCAAAATAGAAGATAACCACCGAATATTAGGTAATAAGTATGGTGTCCCTGGAACATAAAGACATAACAGGCTCGTAACATAAAAATATTTTAAGAAAATGCGATTTTTCTATTGACAAGGTGGGGGCGGTAGTATAGGTTATGGCACATAAGGGAGAATAGTGGTAGAAAGTGGAGTAAAACTTATCGAGGACGAGGCGTCAAGAAATGTTCTACGGCGAATTCGTACATTCGATAGATAGCAAGGGCAGGCTGATAATCCCGGCCAAATTCCGGGACACTCTCCGCGAGAACTATATCGATAAATTCTTTGTTACCCGCGGACTCGAGCACTGTCTCTTTGTATTCACACCCAGGGAATGGAATCTCCTCGTGTCCAAGTTAAAAGAGCAGCCTCTCACCAAGGTGAAGGCGAGAGATTTCATGAGGCTTTTCCTCGCGGGCGCGTGCGAGGTTGAATGTGACGGCCAGGGGCGGATAATGATTCCCCAGGGGCTGCTCCGGTGGGCGGGGATAAAGAAGGATGTCGTGGTGGTGGGGGTGCTCAGCAGATTTGAGATATGGGACGAAGAGAACTGGCGGACGTTCGAGCGGGAGAGGGGAAGCAACTACGAGGAGATTGCCGAGCAGCTCATCGATGTGGGGCTATAAGAGGGTGAGACGAGTTAAGACGCACCTGCGTGTCGCACAAGAGGACAGGAGGGGGAGATGATTTCAGGAGCGTATTCCGCGGGATTGAGAAGAATACATTTTGAGGGTAACGCGCTCGCTCTCCGGGAAAAAGTTCAAAGGCCTTTCGCGGAGAAACTATTGGTCAGATTCCCAAGGATCGCAGCGCTGCTCGCCGCGGCCGGTGCAAAGGGGCTCCCGGGAGACAACAGGAGGGATCCTGGAACGCTCGCGGCGATGATGGCTGCGAGCGGAAGCATCGGCGGAGTGGATAAGCCACACGGCTTTTCCCGCTTCTCCACGCGTCCGATCTCTTCATGAGAGAAGCGCATACGCCGGTGATGCAGCGGGAGGTCATGGATCTCCTGGCGCTTCGTCCGGGCATGTGCGTGGTGGATGCGACGGTGGGCTGTGGGGGGCATGCGGCGGGCATCCTCGAGCGTATCGGGCGAGAAGGGATGCTGATCGGGATCGATTGGGATGACGAAGCACTCGCAATTGCCCGACGGAAGCTCGCCTCAGCCGGTGGAGATGTGAGGCTTCGCCGCGGGAACTTCCGCGAGATGCAGGAAATGCTCGCGGAAGAGGGCATAGAGAAGGTCGACGCAGTGCTCTTTGATGTGGGGCTTTCGAGCCTCCAGCTGGAATCGGCGGAACGCGGATTCAGTTTCACGGCTGCCGCCCCCCTCGATATGAGGATGGATCGACGGCGACGGAAAACAGCCGCCGCGGTTCTTGGGCAGTACAGTCCCGCCGAACTTGAGCGATTGTTCCGGGAGTACGGGGAGGAGCCGCTCGCGAGAGCCATCGCGCGGGAGATCGCGCGTCGCGGGAATCCCCCCGGGACGGAGGAACTCGCGGATCTGGTCCGGCGGATCTACGCCCGCAGCGGTAAGAGCGGGGGGAGGATCGATCCGGCGACTAAAGTGTTCCAGGCACTTCGGATCGAGGTCAATGACGAACTTGAGAATCTTCAACGGGCGCTGCCGCGCGCCGTGGATCTGCTGAGGAGCGGCGGGAGGATAGTGGTGATCAGTTTTCATTCGCTCGAAGACAGAATCGTTAAAAAGGAGTTCACGCGCGCCGCAAAGGGGTGTGTCTGCCTGCCGGAATTCCCCGTGTGCCGCTGCGGGAAGACACCGATCCTCACACTGATTACGCGAAGGCCCGTACGCCCTTCCGCCGAGGAGGTGGGACGGAACCCCCGCGCACGGAGCGCGCGGCTGCGCGCTGCGGAAAAAATATGAATGATAAACCACTGAGAGCACTGAAGGTACTAACCTTGATTATTCAGCAGATGAATAAAAGAGCAATTTTAACGGCCAAACATATGAAACCGCAGATTGCGCGGATTGGGCGGATTAAAGAATGCAAATCAGCGTAATCCGCGGTTAAAACATTAAAAGTTGGTGAATTGATCAGTCTAAGATCAAGAGTAAGAGAATCGAAATTAGTTTCATCCAGGGGTTTTAGCAGCAGGAGTAGGAGTATATGAAGGGGGATGGTCAGGGAGAGAGCCGCGGATCTTTACACGCATTCATTGAAAAGGCTATGAGCTGTGCGGTGCAGCTCGTCAATGATGCACCTCCAACCCTAAAGATTTCGGTCTCCCCTGACCTGCCTCCAATACAGAGCAGACAAGATCGCTGATGCATAGCGCCAGGAGGGAGCAATGAAACGTATTCTCGTTGTGGATGACGAACCCATAGTGAGAAAATTGATCCGGCTCTGTCTCAGGGGGCGGTACATGACCGATGAGGCGGAGGATGGGGAGAAGGCGCTCACGAAGGCGTCACGCGTGGATTACGATTGCGTGATTACCGATGTGCAGATGCCGCATATGGATGGGTTGAGTCTTCTCGGGGAGATTAAAAAGCGGAAGCCCTCCACCGCGGTGATCGTGATGTCGTCGTTCGGCGATCGATACTCCCAGGAGGCGCTCGACAGGGGTGCATCCTCCTTCCTGGCAAAGCCGTTCAGAATCGACACCCTGCAGTCTGCACTGGATTGCGTCTGAGCCGCAGCTATGAGGATACTACAACAGCCAGGGGATTAGAGGGTTCAACCGCGGATTACGCGGATTACGCGGATAAGTCAGATTACACGGATTAGTGAAGAAATCCGCCAAATCCGCGTAATCCGCGGTTAAAACATCGTATCGTTGAGCGGCGAGTGTAGTGCCGCGGAGAAGGAAATGTCAAAGAGGAACAGGAGACTCAGCGAGGACTTTTCCATGGCTGCCCTCACGGGGAAGTGGTTGATCCTGGCGGCGGTTGGTGTCTCACTCGCGCTCCTCTATGTCTGGCAACACGTTCAGCTGGTACGGACCGGATACGCGATAAAGAATTTTGAACAGGAAGTGGAGAAGTGGAAAAAGAAAAACGAGGCACTGACGCTCATAAACGAGAAACTGAAGAATCCGCAGCGTATCGAGAGCGTGCTGGCCAGAAACAACATGGGCCTTGTGTTTCCTCAGGGAAAGAATGTAGTCCGGCTCCGCTACCCCCGCCCGCAGGCTGTACATGATGAGGAGAAATCGGGGAGCGAAGGGGGCACCGATGCTCTTTTGAGTTTCATGCGCGGCGGGGGTGGAGCAGGACCGGGTAAGATGTAAGCGCAGGCGTAGCCCATGGCGGAGCGGCGTGGGCGTCGTAGCGTGCAAAAAGGCGAGTATGGTGTGATGAGGAATAGCCACAAGCTAAAGTCCCTCTCTGTCTACATCCTGTTTGCGCTCTGTTTCGCCTTCCTCTACTTCAGGCTCTTCACCCTTCAGGTGGTCCGGCACAAGGAGCTGCTCGACAGGGGGCTCACCCTCCACCGCCTCAATGTCAAGATCGATCCCCGGCGAGGGAATATTTACGATTGCGAAGGACGTCCTCTCGCCTTGAGCGTGAAGATGAAATCGGTCTATGCGGTTCCCGATGATATTGCTTCTCCGGAGAGGGTGGCCCGCGCGCTTGTGAACTGTATCCCCTCCGATACCTACGAGGATCTGCTTGAGAAGCTTTCCAAAAAGAAGAAATTTACCTGGCTCGCGCGCAAGGTCGATAGCAGGACCGCGGACCGAGTGGAGGCGCTCTCGTGCGAGGGGGTCGGGTTCAGGGAGGAAGTGAAGAGGGTGTATCCGCAGGGCACCCTTCTCAGCCACGTGCTTGGTTTCGTGGATATCGACAACCGGGGAATCGAGGGGCTCGAACTGTACGCCGAAGAATATCTGAGGGGACAGGCCGGCTGGATGGCCTCGTACCGGGATCGCAAGGGAAGAGAGATCATGCCGCTCAGGGCACAGGATGTCCCGCCCATCGACGGCTACGATATCACGCTCACCGTGGACATTGTAATTCAAAACATCGCGGAAAGCGAACTGGAGAAGGGGTGCCAGAAATTTCACGCGGCGGCGGGGTCGATTATTGTGCTGAACCCCAAAACGGGCGCGGTGCTCGCACTGGCCAACTGGCCGACATATGACCCGAACGCTCCGTCCGACTTTCAGTCTGATTACAGGCGGAACAGGTGCATCACGGATGTGTACGAGCCGGGATCAACCTTCAAGGTGGTTACCGTTGCCACGGCGCTGGACCAGAAGTCCGTGACGTTGGGGGACGTCTTTTTCTGTGAGAACGGGGCATTTCGCATCGGCAGGCATACCCTCCACGACGTCCACCCGTACGGAAATCTCACGACGACGGAAATTGTGCGGAAATCAAGCAATATCGGGGCGGTGAAAATTGCGATGCAGATGGGGGCGGAGAAGCTCTACCGGGGTATAGAACGCTTCGGGTTCGGGAAGCCCACGGGCATCACCCTCCCGGGGGAGGTGGGCGGCATTCTCCACCCCCTGAAAAAATGGTCCGGGCTCTCCATCGCCGCGATCCCCATGGGGCAGGAGGTGGGCGTCACCACGCTCCAGATGGCGTCGGCGGTTGCGGCGATTGCGAACGGGGGCCTCGCGATGCGGCCATACATTATTCAGGCTGTCAAAGATTCCTCAGGCAGGGTGATCGCGTCCCACTCTCCCTCGGTGCGTGCGAGAGCGGTGAGCGAGGATGCCGCCGCCGCGCTTGTGACCGCCATGGAGGGAGTGGCGACACGCGAGGGGACTGCGCCGAAGGCGGCGCTCGATGAGTACACCGTTGCGGGCAAGACGGGGACATCGCAGAAGGTCGATCCCGATGGCCACTACTCTCACTCCCGATTCGTTGGGTCGTTCGTCGGATTCTCTCCCTCGCGCGATCCCGCGGTGGTGATCATGGTGGCGCTCGATGAACCGCACCCTATCTATTACGGCGGAGTTGTGGCGGCGCCCATCTTCAAGGAGGTGGCGTCCCGCGTTCTGAAGTATTTCGCGGTGCCTCCCGAGAAAACGGACAGCGAGATAAAGGTGGCATCGAAGCACTGATGCGGAGAGACCGATATGAAATTGTCTGATCTTATCGCCGTGCTCCCGGGGTGCCGGGTGAAGGGGAGGACCGATATCGAGGTCACCGGTATCAGCCTCGACTCCCGAACGGTGCGACAGGGGTATCTCTTCGCAGCGCTTCCCGGCAGTAGATCCGACGGTAACGAGTACGTGGATGAGGCGAGGCAGAGGGGGGCGATCGCGATTCTCTCTCAGAAGGATATCTCGGATGGCGGCAGGGCGACGTATCTTGTTGTGGATGAGGGGAGATCGGCGCTCGCGCGCATCTCCGACCGTTATTACGGCAGTCCCTCGAAGGAGATCGAGGTCATTGGAATTACCGGGACGAACGGGAAGACAACCGTTGCATATCTCGTGCGCGATATTCTCAATCATGCGGGCGAGAAGGCGGCGCTCATAGGAACCATCGAGTATCTCATCGGAGAGCGTTCCATACCGGCGGAGAGAACCACGCCGGAGCCGCCCGCTCTCCAGGCGATGATGCGCGAGGCGGTAAGGGAGGGGTGCGGCTGGCTTGTGATGGAAGTTTCGTCCCACGCCCTTGCGCAGCATCGAGTGGACTGCGTCGATTTCGACATGGCGGTGTTCACCAACCTCGGGAGGGATCATTTGGATTTCCACGGGGACAGCGAAGGCTATTTCAACGCCAAAGCATCCCTCTTCGCTCTCCCCTCCTTGAGGTGCTCGGTGGTCAATCTCGACGATCCGTTCGGGCGCAAGCTCATCGGGATGTCGAAGGCGCCGGTGTTCACCTATGGTCTCGGGGAGGGAGCTGCGGTGAGAGGGATTGAAATTGAGAGGCGGGGAGGGGGGAGCCGCTGTACGGTCCTCGTCGGGCAGGAGCGCCGCGAACTGATGCTTCCGCTGATGGGCAGGCATAATGTCTACAACGCGCTCGCCGCAGCCGCGGTGGGATGCTGTGCGGGGATACGCGCCGATGTTATTGTCTCGACGCTCGCAGGGGCCAGGCCGGTGCCCGGGCGATTGGAAGAGGTGGCGTGCGATCGACCCTACAGGGTTTTCATTGACTACGCGCATACCGATGACGCACTCGAAAATGTCCTGAGAACGGTCCGCGAGGGATGTCGGGGAAGGGTTATCCTGGTGTTTGGCTGCGGCGGTGACAGGGATGTCACAAAACGACTTCCCATGGGGCGCGTCGCCGCCAGGCTGGCGGATAGTGCGATTATCACCTCGGACAACCCGAGGAGAGAGAATCCTCTGGAGATAATCGCTGAAATTGCCAAGGGATTCATCGCTGAGGGGAAAAAGTGTCTCCAGATACCGGACAGGAGAGAGGCGATTACAGAGGCGCTTGCTCAGGCGAAGGAGGGAGATGTGGTCCTCGTCGCCGGCAAGGGGCACGAGCGAACTCAGGAGCTCGGCTCCACCATCGTTCCATTCTGCGATCGGGATGTCGTAATGGAGCTGCTAAAACAACGGTGATTCGTGAACCATATAGCGAATCACGGGCCGCGTATGTAAAACCACTGATAAAGGAGTCATAACCACTGAGGCCGCTGAATTCACTAAAGCGTATTTAGTATTTTCAATGGGTTAAGGGTTGTAACCGCGGATTACGCGGATTGCGCGGATTGGGAAAGGTGAAAGAATATTAACCACGGATAGACACGGCAGTTTAAAGTTCGAGGAGGCAGTTCTTAGTTTTTGACATCAGGCTTTCTGCTGTTGTGTGAATCCGCGTAATCCGCGGTTAAAGCGTATAGCCACAGAAATCACAGAGTTACAGTTTGTTCAGTGTTTTTAATGGTTTAAGGGTTATAACCGCAGATTGGGCGGATTACACAGGACTTGGTGAAATCTCAGATTGAAATGGAACCGATAAAGATCAGCGATGTGTGCGGGGCGGCGGGAGGAGAACTCGCCGCGGGGGATGGCCAGAGAAGAATCGAAAGGATCAGCACCGATACACGAACTCTGGCGCGTGGCGACTTCTTCATCGCCCTGCGCGGAAAGAATTACGATGGGCATGACCATATCGGGAGCGCGCTGGAGCGGGGAAGCTTGGGTATCATGTACGATCATGAATTTTTATATAGCGGCGGGGGGAGCGAAAAAGTGAAAGAAGCGTCGCTCGTGAAGGTGTCGGACACCATGACGGGGTTTCACGATATTGCGCGCTGGTATCGGAAACGATTCCAGATCCCGTTAATCGCAGTGACCGGAAGCAACGGGAAGACGACGACAAAGGAGATGATCCGAACGATCGCATCGGGCAGGTATTCCGTTCTCGCGAGCGAGGGGACGTTCAACAATCAGTTCGGGGTTCCCCTCACGCTCATGAACCTGGAACGCCGGCACGAAGTCGCTGTCCTCGAGATCGGAATGAACGCGCGAGGGGAGATAAAGAGACTGGCGGGGATTGCATGCCCCACGATCGGTGTGGTCACCAACGTGGGGCCGGCGCATTTGGAGTTTCTGCGGAGCGTGGAGAATGTCGCGGCATCCAAGGCGGAGCTCCTTGACTCGATCTCTTCTCAGGGGGGCGGAACGGCGATTCTGAATTGCGACGACCCGCTCGTGTCGCGGATGGGTGAGAGAAACGGGGTCGAGGTCAGAACATTCGGAATGAAGAGGGGGGCGGATGTCCGCGGGGAATCGGTGAGGGAGGAAGAGGGGCGGGTGAGCGCCCGCATCCGCTTCAGAAAGAGCGGGAGGGCGGTGACGATGGTGCTGCCTGTCGCGGGAGTCCACAATGTCTACAATGCTCTCGCCGCCGCCGCCGTCTGCGAGATGCTCGGGATGGATCCCGACGAGATGGCGGAGCGGTTGGCGGATTTTCGGACTCCGCCGATGCGGACGCAGGTTCTCCATAGGGGCGGTATCGTGGTGATCAACGATGCCTACAACGCCAATCCCGCATCGATGCGCGCGGCGATCGAGACCCTGGCGGCGATGCGCGCGCGCGGCAAAAAGGTTCTGGTTGCGGGCGATATGCGTGAGCTGGGTGAGGCTGCGGATGAGGCACACGGGGCTGTCGGGCGGCTCGCCGCGGAGCGCGGCATCGACCTGCTCATCGCCGTCGGAGAGTATCGCATGCGCATCGCGGAGGCGGCGCACCGGTCAGGGATGCCGCCCGATGCGGTGATCACCTGCAGCACAGTTCATGAGGCCGCGCAGGCGCTCAACGCACACACCGGGGAAGGGGACTGCGTGCTCCTGAAGGCGTCGCGGCGGGTGGGACTTGAGGATGTGCTCAAGGAGTGGCTAGAGACTAGTAGTTAGGGATTAGTAGTTAGGGGCTGGGAAGAAAGTATCCCTAACCCCTAACTACTAGCCCCTAACTACTGTACAAGGAGAGGGCTTTCTCAAAGATGCATCGTGGATGTTAGCAAGGAAGTGACATGCTCTACTATATTTTTTACCCGCTGAGGGAATATTTTTTTGGATTCAATGTATTCCGCTACATCACCTTCCGCGCCGCCGGGGCGGCGGTGACGGCGCTGATTCTGAGCGTCTGGCTCGGTCCCTGGGTGATCCGGAAGATGCGGGAGCTCGAGATCGGGAGCCCGGTGCGGCGCGACTGGTTCCCTCTCTACGACCAGCACAAGGGTAAGGAGGGGACCCCCACGATGGGCGGTGTGCTGATCATTCTCACCGTGCTCTTCTCGTCGATTCTCTGGGCGAATATACTCAACCCCTTTGTTCTGCTCGTGCTTCTCTCCCTCGTCTGGCTTGGGGCAATCGGGTTCATCGATGACTATATGAAGGTCACGAAGAAGAGTTCCCGGGGAATGACCGCCAGAGTGAAGTTCGCGGGACAGGTTCTGCTCGCCCTCTCTATCGGCTCGTACCTGCTCACAAACGCGGCGACCGCGCCGTACGCCGGCGAGGTGAGTATTCCCTTTTACAAGCACCCGCTCATCACGAACCTCGGCGTCTTCTACATCGTGTTCCTGTTCTTTGTGATCGTGGGGAGTTCCAACGCGGTGAACCTCACCGATGGGCTCGACGGGCTCGCGATCGGCTGCGTGATCATCGCGGCGTTCGCGTACGCGGTGATGAGCTATGTGGGCGGGCACGTCACGTTCGCGCGGTATCTCCAGATCCGCTACATCCCGAACAGCGGGGAGCTTGCCGTGTGCTGTGCGAGCATCGTCGGGGCGGGGTTGGGTTTCCTCTGGTACAATGCGTACCCCGCGGAAATATTCATGGGCGACACCGGATCGCTCGCCCTCGGCGGGGCAATAGGCCTCGTGGCCGTATTGATCAAAAAGGAACTGGCGCTCCTGCTCGTGGGGGGGGTTTTTGTCATGGAGGCGGCCTCCGTGATACTCCAGGTGGCGTCGTTCAAACTCACGGGCAAGCGGATTTTTCTGATATCCCCGCTGCACCACCACTTTCAGATGAAGGGGTGGTCGGAAACAAAGGTAACGGTGAGGTTCTGGATACTCGCGATCATATTCGCGCTGATCGCGCTGGGATCGCTCAAGCTGCAGTAGGTAGCGGAAGAGAATCGAGTCGGCGTTGGAAAAGGATCGAGTCGGCGAAGGGGCGAAGGGGCGAGCCGGCGAATATGTGGAAGAGAACCGAGTCGGCGAAGGGGCGAAGGGGCGAGTCGGCGAATGTGTGAAAGAGAATCGAGCCGGAGAAGGGGCGAGCCAGAGAATATAAAGAAGCAGATTCGCCGATACGCCCACACGCCGTCACGCCGACACGGTTCGATAGGTTGTGCGACATGCTAAATATGAAAGATAGCTCAGAAGGAATGGATCTGAAGGGGAGAGACGTCCTGGTGCTCGGCATCGGGGCAAGCGGTGCCGCTGCCGCGAAACTCCTGCTGCAAAAGGGCGCTCGGGTGACGTGCAGCGATCGCTGCGAGGAGGAGGACGTGCAGAGGAAGGCCGCGTTCCTGAGGGGACTCGGATGCCGCGTCGAGCTCGGAGCGCAACGCGAGGATTTTGCGCGCGGCGCCGAACTGTCGGTTATCAGCCCGGGAATTGATCCATCTATTCCGCTCGTGAGAGAACTGGCCCACGACGGAATTCCCATCATTTCGGAGATCGAGCTCGCGTTCCGATTCTGCGCCTGCCCGGTGATCGCGGTGACGGGGACTAACGGCAAGACGACCGTTGTCACGCTTCTCGAAAAGGTTCTTCTCTCATCGGGGCGGAGGGCTGTTGCGTGCGGAAACATCGGAAGGCCGTTCTCCGAGGTGGTGGCGGGCGAGAACAGTCCGGAACTTGTCGTGCTTGAGGTGAGCTCCTTTCAACTTGAGGCGATCCGCGAGTTCACGCCATGGATAGGAGTGATTCTCAATATTACCGACGATCACCTCGACCGCTATGCGGGACTGGAGGACTACGCGCGCGCGAAAGCGGCCCTCTTCCGGAACCAGGGGAGTCGCGATTGGGCGGTGGTGAGGGCGGAGGACAAATCTGTCTGGGAAAAGTACGAGGTGCTCGGGCGGCAGTCAGAGCTCCTCTTCAGCGCTTCGGAGACGCTCGACAATGGTGCGTGTGTGGAAGAGGATACGCTCCTGATGAAGAGGGGCGGCAGGCGCGAGGAGATCTGCCGGAGGCGGGATGTGGCTCTTGTCGGGGAGCACAATATCGAGAATGTGCTCGCCGTGGCCGCCATTTCGTCGATTTGCGGAGTGGTACCCGGGGTTTTGAGAGAAACGATCAGGAGTTTCCACGGCCTCCCTCACCGCATGGAACCAATAGTCACGCGGGGCGGGGTGCGGTATATCAACGATTCGAAGGCGACGAATCCCGGAGCGGTGATCCGTGCGCTCCAGTCGTTGGAGGGCCCCGTGCTCCTCATCGCCGGCGGGAAGGATAAGGGGTTTGACTACTCTGTCCTCCGGCAGGATATTTCGAAGAAGGTGAAGGCGGTAATCCTCATCGGCGAGGCGAGAGAGAGAATGAGACGAGCCCTTGATGGGGTGACAGAGGCACTGTATGCGGAAACGCTTGCGGAGGCGGTGGGGCTCGCGGCGGAACGAGCTGTTCCGGGCGATACGGTTCTGCTCTCGCCTGCCTGCTCGAGCTATGACATGTTTGAAAATTTCGAAGAGAGGGGGGAGGTGTTTAAAAGATGCGTGTGGGGAGTGACAAAAAATGACACGCAACTGCTCGGGAGCCGGAATTCAGGAGTCAGGAGTCAGAATGAGGACGCGAGCGGCGGCATTTGAGGACTTGGGATACGGCGATATTTTAGAGTTAATGCAGTTACTCGAAAAGGTCAGCAAGCTATTGGAAGCTTACTCGCGATCCATTCTGGATTCTGGCTCCTGGCTTCTGACTACCTGAGTAGTTACAATGACAAATATCAAATGGAAAAAAATGTGGCATCTGTCATCCAAAGAAAGGAGGCGGTGATGAACAGACGCAACTTGATCCTTGCAGTGGTGGCGGCGCATGTCTGTGTGTTCACACTCGCGGCGCTCTTCGGGGGATGCGCGAGGGAAAAGAAGGGGGTCGCGCTATCCACTTCCGCGCCCGTGAAAGATATAAGGGCGCCCGAGGCTGAACCCGAATCCATCCTCGAACCGAAGGGAATGGTAGAGGAGGCGGATGTCCTTGTAGCGCGCGAGCCTGAGGCGATTCCGAAGACACCCGTTGCGGCGCCGGTAGGCATGGAGAAGGAAGAGATGAAGCCCGAGGCGGCGGCGGAACTGAAGGAGAAGGAGATTTCCACCACCCTCAATAAAAAGGAGAAGGGGATGGAGTCCACTGGCGTCCGGAAAGAGGCCGAGGTAAAGACGACGCTCGAGAAGAGAGAAGCGGCTGTGGAATCAGCGGCGGAGCCGGAAACAAAGTCGAGGGGGCCGATCGTGCCCGCGGTCCGCAAGGCCGGCGTCGCGGCGCCTTACGCGGAGAAGCGAGGCGCGGAGGGTACCCACAAGGTGACTCCCGGCGAAAGTCTCTGGAAGCTGAGTCAGAAATACGGCGTTTCCAGGGCGGAACTCGCGCAGGCGAACAACCTGAAGCCGGACTCCTCCCTCCGAGTGGGCCAGGTGCTCGTGATCCCCGGCGGCGCAGTCCAGGCGAAAGCGCAGTCAAAAGAGACCGTGAAGGAGGGCGCATCTCCTCAGACCGGCACTCAGAAGAAGCATGTTGTCCGGAAAGGCGAATCGCTCTCGTCGATCGCCAGGCACTACAAGGTGTCTCTGAAAAAGATCATCGAGGCCAACGGCATCACGGATCCCCGAAAGATCAGGGCGGGGCAGACTCTCCTGATACCGTAAGGGTAGCCGCGTGAAGAGGGGGAATTCTCGAATCCGCTACGTGTAAGCGGGGAATTATTCTGTTAATTTTGCAATCAAATGATCATGAGTATGTTGTGGTATCTGTGTTAATCCTCTGTGTGTATCTGCGGTTAGTGGTGCGCGATAAGGCCGCAACGTGTAGCACAGATGAACGCAGATATAGCACAGATGCGCACAGATGGATTTGATTGCGGCTATCGTCTGTTTTATGTGAAGGAGGAAGGCAGCGTGCAGCAGCGAACTCTTTTGTTCTTTATTATCGTGGTGCTCCTCAGTATCGGCATCGTGATGATCTACTCCACGAGCGCCATCTACGCGCAGGAGAGGTACGGTGACAGCTACTACTACCTCAAGAGACAGGCGCTCTGGATTGTACTCGGGCTGGCCGCCTTCGCCATCGCCGTCAACGCGGATTATCACAGCATTCGCCGGTACAGCCACGCGTTCCTTTTCATAAGCATCGCGCTCCTCGGGCTGGTGTTCATGCCCGGGATCGGCAGGACGGCCGGAGGGGCGACGCGATGGCTCTGGCTCGGCGGGGTGAGCATTCAGCCCTCCGAGATCGCAAAATTCTCGCTTATCCTCTACCTCGCGGATGTGATGGCGAAGAAGCAGAGGCAGATCGACCATCTCTGGAGGGGGATCGCCATGCCGCTTCTGCTCTCCTGCATCCTGCTCGGACTTGTCATCCTGCAACCGGACCTGGGCACGACGGTTCTGCTTGCCCTCATAACCGTGATCATGCTCTTTGTGGCGGGGGTGCGCCTCCGCTTTCTTCTGCCGCTGGCGCTCGCCGCCCTCCCTGCCCTGTATGTCCTCGTGCTCGGTTCCGATTACCGCAGGAAACGGATCCTGGCATTTCTCAACCCATGGGCGGACCCGGAGGGGATCGGCTTCCAGATAATTCAATCGTTTATCGCGCTCGGTTCGGGAGGGATCGCCGGCCTCGGCCTCGCGCAGAGCAGGCAGAAGTTTTACTATCTGCCCGCGGCGCACACGGATTTCATCTTCTCCATCATCGGGGAGGAGATGGGGCTCATCGGGGCATGCGGGATCCTTACGCTCTTCGTGGTGTTGCTCATTCTCGGCATGAGGATCTGTTGGAAGGCGCCGGATTTCTACGGGCATCTCCTCGCCCTCGGCATCGTCTCTTTAATCAGCCTTCAGGTGATCATCAATATCGCGGTCGTGACGGGGACTCTTCCGACAAAGGGGCTGCCGCTTCCGTTCATCAGCTTTGGAGGATCGAGCATGGTGCTGAATCTCTTCGCGGTGGGGGTGCTGATGAATATCGGCAAGCACATGGGCTCGGATATCGCGGCGCACTCCCTGGAACGGCAGTCCGAGAGGATAGTGCGGATATGAGGATCGCATTCGCAGCGGGGGGAACGGCGGGGCATCTCTATCCCGCCCTGTGCGCGGCGATGGAACTCCGGAGACGGCACGCGGCATTCGAGGCGCTCTTCCTGATCTCCCGGAGAGGGAGGGAAAGGGAAATCCTCGAGGAACACGGATTCGCCTATGAAGAGCTGGCCGTGAGCGGATTCGGTCAGGTGCTCTCGTATCGCATGCTCCCTGCGATGGCGGGGATGCTGGGGGCATTCCGGAGAGCGTTCTCTCTCCTGCGGGGAAAGGGGATGAGCGCGCTCGTGGGGTTTGGCGCGTACGTCTCAGTGGCTCCGGCCTTCGCAGCGAGGTTACTCGGCATGAGACTGATCATCCACGAACAAAACGCCGTGATGGGGCGCGCGAATCGCATCCTCGCAAGGTTTGCCGACCGCATCTGTATGGGCCTTCCTTTAAACGGAGAACCGGCAGGGACGAGGGGGAAGTGCGTGTTCACCGGAATCCCGTTGCGTCCCGAGGTGAGAGAGGGAGTGCGGAGGGAGGACGCCCTGGCCTGCCTCGGCCTCCCGAAGGCCGGGTTCACGGCGCTCATCATGGGCGGGAGCCAGGGGGCGCACGCGATCAACAGGATCGCGATGGAGGGGGCGGAGACTCTGGCGGAGAACAAGATCCAGGTCATTCATCTGAGCGGAGGCAAGGACTATGGAGCGGTGCATGCCGCATACGCCCGCGCGCGGGTATCGGCGGTTGTTTTCCCCTACCTTCGGGAAATGCAATGGGCATACGCGGCGGCAGACCTGGTGGTGGGCCGCTGCGGGGCAATGTCGCTGGCCGAGATCGCATATGCGGGGCTGCCGAGTGTGTTGATCCCCTACCCGCACGCAACAGGAGACCATCAAGCGGCAAACGGACGTGTATTTGAGAGAAACGGAGCGGCGCTTCTTATGAGGGAGGAGGAAGTGAGCGCCGGCACGCTCCTGGAGTGTATCCTCTCCCTTGGGCGGGATGCCGTGCGGCGCGCCAGGATGGCAGAGGCCGCGCATGCCCTTGCCGTTCCCGATGCGGACAGGAGACTGGCGGACGTGATCGAGGAAACCATCAGAAGCACGTGAAGCGTCGCTCGTGAAGCGTGAAGCGTATAAAATATTTAATGCGCCTCACTCTCCCGCGAATTACGAGATACGCTTCACAAGCGACGCTTCTCGCTTTTGGGGTTAGTGACTTATGCTTTCAAAGATGATTATAGCCGAATTGCAGAAGATGGCCGGGGAGAGGGTGCGATTGGATGAGCCGCTCTCGGCGCACACGAGCATGCGGGTCGGTGGTCCTGCGAGCGCGTTCGTGGAGGTGGAGAGCGAGGGCGTGCTCAGGGAACTCATACTCCTTTGCCGCGGTAATGCGATCCCCTTTCTCATCATGGGAGGAGGGACCAATCTTATTGTGCGGGATGGAGGATGGCGGGGAGTTGTGGCGAAGCTTGAGGGGAAGCAGTTCGAGCAGATCGAGGTGGAGGGGGAGCGGGTTGTGGGAGGGGGAGGAGCGCGCCTCTCGGCACTCGTTGAGGAATCGGTCCGCCAGGCTCTCTCCGGTCTGGAGAATCTCGCGGGGATACCCGGGACGGTGGGGGGGGCTGTGCGCATGAACGCGGGCGCGTACGGCGCCTCATTTGGCGACCACATCGGGGAGGTATGCGTGATGGCACATGACGGATCTGTCCGCGCCGATGCGGGGGGGTCGATGGAGTTCTCCTATCGTGAGTGCCGTGCCCTGGGAGAGAGGATTGTGCTGGGCGTCACCCTGGGGCTCCGTCGCGGGGAGAAAGCGAAAATCGAACAAAGGTATGCGCAATGCCTCAGGGAGCGCGCCGCGTGGTCGCCACGCGTGCCGAGCTCCGGCTGTGTATTTAAGAACCCTCCGTCCGGCCCCGCGGCGGGGGAGCTGATCGACCGGCTGGGGCTCAAGGGCGCGCGGTGTGGCGCCGCCGTCGTATACGATCGGCACGCAAATATCATCGTCAACGAGGGGGGGGCGAGCAGCCGCGACGTGCTCGAACTCATGAGTCGGATCAGGAAACGCGTGCGTGAAGCCCGCGGGATCATTCTGGAGCCGGAACTGGTGGTGGTGGGGGAGGATGCATGATTCTTAGCGTTCTGAAGAGACTGCGTGTCAGGAGGAATGTGAAGGTTGGAACGAAGCGTCGCACCATTGTGTTTAATGTGGACGTGGCGCGGCGCCGGAAACCGATCTCGGCCTCTTCCGAGAAGGGACGTGGGAGGGGGGCGGCGAGGCGCGCTGCGGGGGCCGTCGGTTTTCTCGCGCTCTGCCTCCTTAGTGTGGCTCTGGTGGAGAGGGGAACCGTACAGCCGTCAGGATTCATCGTCAGATGGATGGAGGTGAGCAACAACGATCTTCTCTCTAAGAGGGAGATAATTTCCCTCTCGGGGGTAAAGGTGGGAGATAATCTGCTCTCCACGGATATCGCGAAGGTACGCGCGAAAATCTGCGGGCACCCCGATGTGAAAGACGTTATTGTGACGCGGAAGATGCCGGGGACGCTTGTGATACGGGTGTATGAGCGCTTCCCCATAGCCGCTTTCCATTCTCCCTCAGTCGGCTCCGGACGCGGAGCGCAGAATCTCGCGTCTTCCCCGTCCGAGGTCAGTGTGCGCCGCTGCGTGCTCGATGAGGAGGGATATATTTTGTCTTCACGGAAAGAGATGAGCAACCAGTCGCTGCCGTACATCGTGGGGATGAGGATGGGCGCGGTTCGGCACGGGGACCGGCTTGGAGATCCCGCGGTGCGCAAGGGGCTGGAAATCGTGAAGCGGTACAGGGAGTCGGAGTTATGCCGGCGGCTCGAGCTGGTCAGCGTGGACGTGAGCGATCCGGAAAACTATGTGATGCGGTCGGTACAGATCCAGGAGATCCGGCTCGGCAATGAGAATCTTAGTGACCGACTCCAGCTCCTTTCCCACATTCTCGCACAGCGGAGCGCGCGGGGGATCAACGGGTTTGCGAGCTACCTCGACCTGAGGTGGAAGGACGCCGCGGAGATGCCGCTCGCGGGAAATGTGATTTCAATGAAGTGAGACGTCGGTTCGGCTCGGAATTTCAATTAAACCGCGGATTGGGCGGATTAGGCGGATTTTACAGCAGGTAGAAAACTAATGCGTGCGCCAAATCTTTATTATCGATATCTGCAGGCAAAAATATAGTAATCCGTACAATCCGCGTAATCCGCGGTTAAAAGTTGTTTTAGTTGAATGCTTGCAGCGACAGGGGGCGTTGCGCCCCTCGAATAGAGGAGGAAGATACCAATGCACAATGGCTCTAATCTGATTGTGGGGCTGGATGTGGGTACGACAAAAATCTGCACCATAGTTGCCGAGGCGGACAGGGAGGCCAACGTGATACGGGTGATAGGTCTCGGGAATGCGCCGTCACGCGGCCTGCGCAAGGGAGTGGTTGTGGATATGGATAGCGCCGTGGAGGCCATCACCGCCTCGATTGAGAATGCGGAAAAGATGGCCAATGTGGAGATACATTCTGTATTCACCGGCATTACCGGAGGGCACATCTGGAGCATCAACAGCCGGGGTGTCGCTGCGGTAGGGGATCCGGAAGAGATCAGTGTCCGGGACGTGGATCGCGCGATAACCGCGGCGAGGGCAATCTCTCTTCCCGCGGACCGGGAAGTTCTCCATACCATACCCCAGGAGTTCACCGTGGACGGCCAGACGGGCGTCAAGGAGCCGGTGGGAATGTCGGGGGTTCGCCTGGAAGCGGAGGCACACATCGTGACCGGAGCGATCACCGCCGCGCAAAACGTCATCAAGAGCATCAATAAGGCCGGTTTCGAGGTGGAGGAGATCGTCCTCGATTCGCTTGCCTCGAGCATCGCCGTCCTGAGCGAGGACGAGAAGAACTCCGGCGTTCTCCTCATCGACATAGGGGGAGGCACCACTGATTTCGTCGTGTTCCACCGGGGAAGCATACGGCAGTCGGAGGTAATCGCGCTCGGCGGCGACCATGTGACAAACGATATCTCCGTTGCCCTGCGCCTCCCCATTTCGGTCGCCGAGGAGATAAAGAAGAACTATGGGGGCGCGGTTGAAGAGAGCATTGACCCAGGGGAAGAGCTGGAGATCCCCGCCGGCTCCGGAAGGGCTCCCTCGCGCTACAGCTGCAGGGAACTCGCCAAGGTCATCGAGCTCAGGATGGGGGAGATACTCTCGCTTGTAAAAAAACGGGTGGAGCGGACCGGATTGAGGAAGCTCCTCGGTGCGGGTGTAGTTGTCACGGGAGGGGCGTGCCTCCTCGAGGGGACGGTCGACCTGGCGGAGAGAATATTCGGCCTCCCGGTGAGGCTTGGGACACCGGTCGGCGTATCGGGAATCACCGAGGTGCTCGACAGTCCCATCTACGCGACAGGGACAGGCCTCGCGCAGTACGGGTACCGGAGCAGGAGAGAGGGAAGGGTTTCGCGTTTCAGGCGCAGGGGGCGCATAGGGAGGGTGGTGGACCGCGTCCTGGAGTGGTTCCGCAATCGGACGTAGGGGGAACTTTTAACAGAGTTGGCTCTCTTTTGTTTTGTGGGGGCTATTTAGCTCTTCCCTCCCCCTTCGGAGGGGGAAGGATGTTTTGCTGATTTCTTGGGCGCATAAAAATCTGTGTTGAGCCAAAATGTCAAGGAGATGAGAGATGATTGACATGAACAGAGAAGAGATTCAACCGATCCGCATCAGGGTGCTTGGAGTCGGAGGCGCGGGCTCGAACGCGCTGGACCAGATGCTCAAGAGCGACATGGAGAACATCGAGTACGTCGCCGTCAACACCGACAAGCAGGCGCTGGCGCGCTCCGCAGCGAGGCGCAAGCTGCACATCGGCGAGCGCATCACCCACGGGCTTGGCGCCGGGGGAAACCCCGAGGTCGGCAGGCAGGCGGCGCTCGCGTCGCTCACCGAGATTGAGGGTGTGATCGCGGGATGCGATATTCTGTTTCTGGTCGCGGGGTTCGGCGGCGGTACCGGGACCGGGGCGACGCCGGTCATCGCCCAGGCTGCGCGTGAAAAAAATATACTCACCGCGTGCATCGCGACCACGCCGTTCGAGTTCGAGGGGCACAAGAGGAAGTCCCAGGCGCTCGAGGGGGTGCGCAGGGCGGAGGAGTACGCAGATACGATGATCGCCGTGCCTAACGATCGGCTCTTCGAGATCGCGGATCTCAACCTCTCGATGGTGGATGCGTTCGCGTTTACGAACGATATCCTGGCGGAGGGGGTCCAGTCGATCGCCCGGCTGATCAATAAAACAGGGCTGATCAATGTGGACTTTGCGGATATGCGGGCCCTCATGACGCGCAGCGGAAGGGGTGCGCTCGGCTTCGCCACGGGTTCCGGGCCCGGGAGCGCCGTGGATGCGGCGCGCAGGGCGCTCGCCAACCCGCTCTTCGATCAAGAAGCGCTTCCCCGGGCGCGCGGCCTCCTCATCAGCATAATGGGAGGAGATGATCTTGGATTGAGGGAGGTCAAGGAGGCGGCGGAGACCATCAGTGCGCTCGGCAACAGGAACGCGCATGTGATCTTCGGGGCGCTCGTTGATGCGGAGTTCCATGGGCAGCGCCTGGTGACGGTCCTGGCCACAAAACTGAACGGAGAGCTGGAAGAAGTCCAGGAGGGTCTGGTCGAGGAGACTCCTGAAGTCCGCGCGGAGAAAGAGGTGGCTGAGCAGACGCTCATCAATCTTGATTTTGAGAGCTATGAACATTTCGAGCACACGGAGCCCACGATCGTCGAGGGAGAAAACCTCGATATTCCGACCTTTCTCCGTAAAGGGGTGGTTATAACTACAGTGATTAGTGATAAGTGAATAGTGAATAGTGATAAAAATATTACAGAGCGTTATTAGTTTCTCACTAATCACTAATCACTAATCACTGTAGTGTAAGGGCGGTTGGCAGCTAGTTAATTAACTCGCCTTCTAGTATGCCCGCCGCCCTTCTTTTTCCTTTTGAGTAATGCACCAGTTACAGGGGGCTCTTTTATTGCGTGGGAGGTCTTAGGCAGATCTATTTATCAACTTTTAGTGTCTTAAGCGCGGATTACGCTGATTATGCGGATGCTAAACAAAATTCCGCACAATCTGCCCAATCCGCGCTTAACATTAAGAGTTGGTGAATAGATCATGTTAACAGATGGCTGCGCTCGCCAATTTTCAGTTATGCCACGCCGGTGCAAGTCTCGCGTACTGTCTCATAACCCTCTTTACACTCGTCATCCTCGCGAAAGCCTGCCTATGCCGAAGCGGCTTCGCGCAGGCAGGCGGGGATCCAGGTCTTTTATACGCTCTTCTGGATTCCCGCCTGCGCGGGAATGGCAGCTTTGTTGCAAAGAAGCGTTACTGACACCACACTAGCGCATTTGGTTCTCTTGCGTTTTGTGTGGGTAGAAATATCATCTCCTCTCCTTTTAGCGGTGAGAGGGATAACTTGAGTTACCGACATAAAACGAAAGAGAACCATAAAATGTAGTTACCGCCTCAAAAATATATTTGTAACATACTAAGGTTAAAGTGGTTAGCTATAGCGTCTGCAGAATGCCGGGAGGTATGGATTGGGGGCTCGCCAAAGGGGAGTCGGTTTGAGGGAGGGGGTAGGGGTGAGGAACGTTTCTCAAGGGGCCGTGTCCTCACCCCTACCTGAACTCCCTTTGCACAGGGGGAATAATATCGCCAACATCATTGTGAAAATCCGTACAAAGATTCACCGTCTCCAGTTCATGATTTTGGAATTAGCTGGACCGATAATTTATCAAACGAAATGTACTGAGAAGCAAAGGGATCGCTCTTCGGATATGCAAAAACAGGTGGTTGCGCTCCTTTGTCCACGGCGAATATATAGAAATTGATCGTCCCGCTGATCCCATGGGGAACGGTGATGCCGGACAAGATAGTGACGGAACGGGGTGCTGTGCAGATGGGGATGTTTTTCACTACTGTATGTATTCCTCTTTTCATCTTCCCATCCAGAAAGATCGTATATATCCCCTGCGGCAAATCAGTCATCAGATAGATATCGAACGGATCCGCGATGGTTTCGTTCAATCGCAATCCGAGAGAGAAGTTATCCCCCTCCGAGAGGAGGTTGGAGCTTGCCTCTATTACAAGCGGTGGGACACCGGGGGGTTCGGAAGGGCTCTCTGCCGGTGTCGGAGTGCATGTGAGTTCAGGCGGATAAGTTTCGATCGGAGCGGGGGTGTAGATTGGTGTCACTGCCGGCGTGTTCGAAGGCGTTGCCGTGGGGAGCGGGTCAGTGGGTTCTGCCGTTGGCATCGGAGTCGGTGTTTCAGTTGGCGCGGACGGCGGCGTAGATGTCGGCTCCGGTGTTGGCGTGTCCGGAGGATCAGTGGGTCCTCCGGTTGGCATCGGAGTCGGCGTAAATGTCGGCTCTGGTGTCGGAGTGTCCATAGGATCAGTAGGTTCTCCTGTTGGTATGGGCGTCGGCGTGTCCGGTGGATCGGCAGGGGATCCTCCTACAGGTGTTGCCGTGGGCGTAGATGTCGGCGCAGTAGTGGGTGCAACGGTGGGAGGGGCAGATCCGCCCGATCCCGAAAGATTTTTAAACGGTTTTTTGTAGACCAATATTCTCGACCAGTCGAAATCGCCGATATAGAGGTTGCCGTCAGGGTCGAAGTAGGCGCCCGCAGCGGGATACGCGAGAAAATCTCCCATCGCCATCTGAGGCAGTTGCTCGTTCATGGGATCGAGATAGACCAGGGCGAAAAAGAGTAACCGTTCATCGGGGCGACCATAGCTCCGTCGGCGCGAAAACCGATTTTGTAGGGCGCGCAGATGGGATCGGAGCTCTGGTATCCAAAAATATTGAAATTTCCTCCCGCCCCTAGGACCCTGCTCGCGGGAGTCCCGAACATGGTTTGGTCCGGTGTGTCGGGGAAGAGCGATGCGTCGAACTGGAGAATCCGGTGGTTTGATCCCACCTCCCCTCCGTTATCACTGACATAGAGGCTCCCGTCGGGGCTGACAGTGACGTTGTACGGATAAGCGAGCGTGTCGGATCGAGGATGGCTCAGGCCCCTGTTGCATGCGATGCCGGAGAGATTTGACTGTCCCAATACGACATCGACGTACGGGGATGAACCGCCGTTGATGTTTGAGATTCTTACTACGCGGTTATTCCAGCGGTCCGCCACCCATATCTTATCGCCCGAGCCCACCACGGCAAAATCTATATTACAGTTGTTCTGGACCCTGACGGAGCCGCCGCCCAGCAGAGTGAGCGAGCCATCCGTCAGTGTGATCTCTTTTGACGGGACCGAGGCATGTGTCAGCGGATAGGTGAACGCGAGGAGGGATACCTTATTCCCCGTGGACCTGCTTACCCAAAGACGGTTGCTCGAATCTGTCTGGGGGAAGGCGTAATACGCGTCATACGTCGGGGTCTGGAAATCCGTATCGCCGTAGAGGTCGTTTGCAGCCTGTCCGTTTGCGAGAGAATCCGGGGAGGTGTAGTTGTTCCAGATTACCATGCGGGGGCCATCGGCGACAATGAGCTGTTGCCCCCAGACCGTCATACCCCAGATACCGTCTGTGGTGTCCGCGGAACCGACAGCGCCGCCGGGGAAAACGGTGCATCTGTCGGCGAAAGACGGGTAGGTGTAGCGGTACAGATCGTTCCATTTGGAAACCATGAAGAGGTTGCCGCTCGCGTCGATATCCATGGCAGTCGCCTGCGGGGTCAGCACGGAGGCAACGGAGTGATTCGTGTCGAGGTTGAACAACTCCGTGGTGTAGCTGCTCTTCAGCACCCAGAGGCCATGAATATTCTTGTCGAGCCGCAACTGGTCAATCTCCGTATGCGGCGCGAAGGATGGGTTCAATTCCCGCTCCATCGGCATCGGCAGGGACTGTGTCGCGGCCATCCCGTTGCTGAAAGGCGGATCGAAGACGAGTATCCGCGTGGCGCTTCCCTGGAATCCATCGGGGACATACACCCGGTCTGTCGTTTTGTCGATCTCGACGTCGACGGGGTATCTCAATTGCGAGAGGCTTATCCCGTTCCCGGCCGTCTTTGTGATAAAGCTGGGTTGGCCAAGCACGAGATCCGCGGTCTTTGATATCTCCCCTCCAACCCTGGGAAAACGAAGAACCCGGTGATTCCCGATGTCCGTCACCCAGAGGTTCCCGTGCCGGTCGATATCGACTCCCGCGCCCGCCCTGCCGGGCGTGTAGGTGGTGCCTGTGGGATTCACCCCGCTCACCCCGCAGGTGAGATTCAGGCTCCCGGCACTGGGAGCGCCCGTCCCCTTGTTGTACTCGTTCCCGGTGAAGTCATCCTGCCCCCATACCCCATCGGCGATCGCATCGTTCTCGAATGGATTGTCGTACTTCACCACACGGTTGTTATATATATCCGGGACGTAAAGATTACCCCCTTCATCCACAGCCATGTTTATCCACGTTGTTGTTTCCGCCATGCTTATCTGCGTGGGATGAATCAGGCAGAGCGACGCGCTGCCGGCGGGCGCCCGATAGGGAAATGTCTGGCAGGTTGAGTCCCCGTTCCCCGCGGAATGATCTTCCATTTCCGGCTGCCC
>JAPLCW010000177.1 GCA_026392015.1 Candidatus Auribacterota bacterium
AGCTAGTCGGGTTCGGGACAGGGCAGAAAGCAGGTCGCGGGTGCTGTCGTAATCGGAGTAACTAGCTGAACCAGCGCTCATGCGCTGGAAGGGAGGAACTATGTCTATTGACTCCGCGCCTTTGATGGGTGACCCATTACCATTGCAATGTATTAAAAATTTGAAACCGCAGATTTCACGCCTGCCTGCGCGGAGCCGGAGCTCCGCTTCGGCGTAGGCAGGGATGGGCGCGGATTGGAAAAGTCGAATGGATGATAACCACGGATAAACACGGCAAAGAATTTTAATCGGTGTTCATCGGTGTTCATCCGTGGTTATAATGAGTTTTTTGCCAGTGGTTGAAACATCCGCATAATCCGCGGTTAAGATATTATAAGGTATGTGAATAGGTCAGGTTGGGGGTGAGCAAGATGAAACCGAGCATCACCGTATTCTTTCCCTGCTACAACGAAGAGGAGAACGTCGAGAAGCAGACACTCGATGTCGACAGCGTCCTGGGCGAAATCGCCGATGACTACGAGGTTGTCATTGTGAATGACGGCTCCACGGACCGCACCGCCGAAATTGCCGACCGCCTGGCGGCGGAGCACCCCCACGTACGGGTGATCCACCACCCCCACAACCTCGGCTACGGCACCGCCCTCAAGACGGGCTTCCTAGGCGCCCGCAAAGACCTTGTCCTCTACACTGACGGCGACAATCAGTTTGACATACACGACATCAAGAAACTGCTCCCCCTGATGAGGGAGGGAGTGGACATGGTGGTGGGGTACCGCATCAACCGGCAGGACAAGCCACTCAGAAAAATCGTCTCGCGCGTCTATAACCGGATCATCCGACTGATCTTCGGCCTCAAGGCGCGGGATATCGACTGCGCCTTCAAGCTATTCCGGCGCTCGGTGTTTGATCGTATAGAAATTAAATCGGAGCGTTTTCTCATCGACACGGAGATTCTCGTCAAGTCAAAGCGAGCCGGATTGAAGATTGTCGAGATGGGCGTAACGCACCTGCCCCGTATGGGGGGAAAATCCTCGGTCGCCCCGGGTGATGTTTTCCGCACCCTCCACGAACTCTCACACCTCTGGGTGCATATCTTCGCGGTGAACTGGAAGAAGCTCATTCTGAGTTCCCTCGTGAGCACCGCATTCATCGTGCTCATCGTCAGGAATATCGATTTTCGCAGTTTTGCCGCCGAGATCGGCAAGGCCGACAAGAGCTACATCTGGATCGGCCTCGCCGCCTATGGGGCAAGCTTCTGGTTCAGGAGCATCCGCTGGCGCCTCCTCCTCATTCCGGAGCGGAAGTTCAGGATAGGCGAACTCTTCTCGGGGATCGTCATCGGGTGGATGGCGAACAATGTGCTTCCGGTGAGGATGGGGGAGGTGGTGCGGGCCTATGACTTCGGCCGCGTGCACAAGTTCTCCAAGAGCCTCTGTTTCTCCACCATCGTTGTGGAGAGGCTGTTCGATGGCCTCACGCTTATTTTGTTCCTCGCGCTCATCCTGATGTGCGTGAGTTTCAAGCCGGTCATCAACCAGGTGTTTGTGCTGGGAATTCTGATCTTCTTTTCGCTCTTCGTCATCCTCTTCTACCTGGTGGCGGGAAGAGCGCTTGGCAGGGATACCGGCATCTATCGATTCATTGATAATTTCGGACAGAAATACCTCAAGGCGGAGGGGCAATTTGTCATCTCCAACTTTCTCAAGGGGCTCGAGGTACTTCTCCAGGAGAAAGTCATGCTTGCGGTCCTTGGGCTGTCGGTGGTGGTATGGACAATGGAGGCGGGGATGTACGCCTGCTTTATACAGGCCTTCCACCTCGACCTTCCCGCCTATGCCCCTTTCTTCATCCTGTGCATCGTCAACCTCGGATTGATCGTTCCCTCCATAGGGTATGTAGGGACATTTGAGTGGTTCTGCAAGCTTGCCCTCCTCCAGCTCTCTGCGCTTGATCCCGCGCTCGTCACGGGGTACGCGGTTGCGCTTCATGCGACGCAGTACATCCCCGTGACGATACTGGGAATCATATTCTTCATACGCCACAACTTCGACGTGGTGAGAGCCCGTGATGAGATCAAAGTGACCGCACTGGGAGACTGAGCGTGATAAAGGGCAGATACATAGGAAGCCTTATCAGCCTGGCGATCGTTATCGTCATCGCCTTCACCTTCGACTGGCACAAGGTGGCGACGGGGCTCAGGGGCTTCCAGTACTGGTATCTCCTCCCCGCCGTGGCGCTCTACCTCACCGGCTTTGCCTTCCGCGGCGTCCGCTGGCAGTACATGCTTGCCCCGCTGAAGCGGATCCCGTTCGCGAGCTCGTTCAGCGTTGTGATGATAGGTTTCATGGCAAATAATATTCTCCCGTTGCGGATGGGGGAGCTTGTCCGCGCATGGGCGATCAAGAAGAAGGAGGGGATCAGCGGCAGCGCAGGGTTCGCGACCATCGTCATCGAGCGCGTCTACGACGGTCTGGCGCTCATCGGGCTCTTCGTCGTCGTTCTCCTTTTCAGCACCACGACCCCTGAGATAAAGCGCTACGCCGCCCTGGGGGCATCGGTCTTTGTTGTAGCACTGGGTCTTCTTCTCTATGCCGCGTTCAGGGAGGAACAGGCGGGGCGTTTCATTAAGCGCTGTACCCGCATACTCCCCAAGAAACTTCAGGGGCGTGCGGAGGCGATGGTTGATTCATTTCTCCCCGGCCTCCATTTTCTCTCCTCGGGAAAGCAGCAGACGGCAGTGATATTCTACTCGTTCCTGATATGGTGCATCGAGGGCTGCGTCTTCTGGCTGATCATGAAGGGGTTCCACCTCGACGTCCCCGGGTATGCGGCGTTCGCAACCCTGGTCATTGTCAATATCGCCATTATGGTGCCGGCGGGGCCCGGCTATGTGGGTACATTCGACCTGGCGGCGGTCGTGGCCCTCGCCCCATTCGGAGTCGGAAAGGACGCGGCGGTGGGATATATTTTCATCGTGCACGCATTGCAGTACGTCTCCGTGACGGCCCTGGGCCTTTACTACATGAACGCGAGCGGCTGGAGCCTGCGCGAAATCGAGGAGGCGGAGCGCCGATGAAGGCAATCGTCATAGGAGGGGGAATCACCGGCCTGAGCGTGGGGTACGAGCTTTTGAAGAAGGGGCACAGGGTAACCATATTCGAGCGAGAGGAGCGGATCGGCGGACTTGCGGGATCGTTCCGTGTCGGCGACGCCTGGATCGAAAAGTTTTACCACCACATATTCAAGAGCGATACCGCCATCGTTGGCTGGATCGAAGAGCTTGGTTTGAGCGACAGGCTTATCTGGCGCACGTCCCCCATGGGGTTTTTTCACAACGGAATGGTGTACCGCTTCGGGACGCCGTTCGAGCTCCTCAGGTTCTCTCCCCTGAAATTTCTCGACAGGATAAAACTCGGCCTCGCGGTGCTCCGCTTCCAGCGTAGGGAGGACTGGCAGAGTCTCGACGGCATTACCTGCGGAGAGTGGTTCTCCAAGAACGTGAGCCAGGCGACGTACGATGTGGTGTGGAAGCCTCTCCTGAAGCTTAAGTTCGGGGACGCGCACCAGAGCGTCCCCGCGGCGTGGATATGGGGGCGAATCCATCCCCGCGCAAAATCCAGGAGCAAGGGCGGCATGAAGGAGGAGCTCGGCTACCTCGGCGGCGGTTTTGAACTCATGATCCAGCGCATGAAAGAGAGGATCGAGTCGCTCGGTGGGAAAATAATCGAACGCACCGCCGTTGAGTATATCATCCAGGAGCGTAACAAGGTGAAGGGGGTCGTCGCCGGCGGTCAGGAGTCGTTCGCGGACATGGTCATCTCCACGATCGCCCTGCCGGCCTTTCTCAGGATCGCGCCCCCTCTCCCCAAAGATTACTCCAGCAATCTCGAGAGCATCAAATACCAGGCGGTCATGTGCCTCATTATGGAGTGCGAGGAGTCTGTGAGTCCTGTCTACTGGCTTAATGTGAGCGATCCGGGAATCACCTTCGGCGGCCTCATCGAGCAGACGAATTTTATCTCGCGCGAGCAGTACGGGGGAAAGAGAATTATGTACCTTTTTAACTATCTCAGTGAGAACGATCCGCTCTTCATTATGAGTGCCGACGAGTATCTTTCCCACCACGAGGCGTCGCTGAAGCGCATCAATCCTTCGTTCCGGAAGGAGTGGGTGAAGGGCAAGCATCTTTTCCGCGCGCAGTACGGCACGGTGATTTACACGATGGGGTACACCGCAAAAATGCCCCCCTTCGACACTCCGGTGAAACGCCTCTCCCTGGTGAACACCAGCCAGATCTATCCATACGATCGGAACATGAACAACTGCGCCGCGCTGGGGCAGAGATTCGCCGAAACTGTCCCTTCTGCCTGAACCGCCCACGCCGGGGGACCGTATACGCTCACAGCGCTTAATTTGGACGCAGATATCGCAAATTGCGCAGATTGACAGAGCATCAGCGTGCAGCATCGCGGTTTTTCCCTCACATCGTCCTGTATCTGCGTGCTCTGCGTTCATCTGCGTCCTATTCCAGAAAGAATATGACCAAAGGACTCGGACTGTTTTCAGGAGGACTCGACAGCGTCCTCGCCGCCTGTGTGTTGAGAGAGCAGGGGGTTGAGGTAACGGGGGTCTGCTTTGAGTCGCCGTTTTTCAGCGCAAAAAATGCGCGGAGCGCGGCAGAGCAGATAGGGATTCCTCTGTGGGTGCGGGATATCACGGCGCCGCACCTTGAGATGATGCAGAAGCCGAAACACGGATTCGGCTCGAACATGAACCCCTGCATCGATTGCCATATTCTTATGGTAAAAACGGCGGCGGGGATTATGCGGGAGCAGGGATTCGATTTCGTGTTCACGGGAGAGGTCCTGAATGAGCGGCCAATGTCTCAGAACCGTCAGGCGCTTGGGATGGTTGAAAAGGAATCGGGCTGCAGCGGGTATCTCCTCAGGCCGCTGAGCGCGAAGCTGCTAGATGAGACCATCCCGGAGAATGAGGGCAAGGTCGACAGAGAACGCCTGTGTGACCTGCACGGCCGCTCCCGCAAGCCCCAGATGGCGCTGGCGAACAAGTACGGTATTACTCGCTATGCCCAGCCTGCGGGCGGCTGCCTCCTCACCGATCCCGGTTTCTCCACAAGGTTACGCGATCTGATGGAACACGAAGGGTTGGGAGAGGTTGCGCGCATTCATATGCTCAAGGTAGGCCGGCACTTCCGGCTGCCGAGCGGGAAGAAGGTGATCGTCGGCCGCAAGGAGAGCGAGAACAGGGAGCTTCTTGGACTGGCGCTCCAAGGCGATGCGGTGCTGCGGTCGAAAGGCATACCCGGTCCGATTGTCCTGCTGGGGAAGGGATTCGACGAGGATGACCTGCGCGAAGCCTCGCGCTTCTGCGCCCGCTACAGCGATGCGAAATCGGGTGAAGCCGTCTCCATTGAATATCGCTGCAAAGACACCGTCTCCACACTGACTATCGCCTGCCCCGCCCCTGAGGAAATCGGGAATACGGCAACGAAAGTGTAAAGTTTAAGGTTAAAAGGGAATATGCAGAATCGATACAAGTTGAGACCTTCAACTTTACACTTTAAACTTTACACTTTCGTTGCCGTAGTAATGGTGCCGCTGGTCGGAGTCGAACCGACATGTCCTTGCGGACACATGATTTTGAGTCATGCGCGTCTGCCAGTTCCGCCACAGCGGCGCCGTGCAACAGTGTAAAGTTTAAAGTGTAAGGTGTAGTAAGGGGTCACTTATGGAGGGTACATTGCTTAATATGTCATTCCTGCGAAAGCAGGAATCCAGGTTTCATAGTGGATCCCCGCTTTCGCGGGGATGACAAGTGAAAGGGATACCCCCCAAGACTGACCCATTACAAGGTGTAGTGTCCCCACCGAAAAAGCAACACTCGCCTGTATATCTTCCATTTTGCTATGATAACCGCCTCTATTATACCTTTTAAAGGTGACTGTTCAAGATGAGACTTCCCTCGGCGCGTGTTGCAGTCTGGATTTTGGGGACCATACTTGTCGTCCTCGCCGCGCTCTCCACAGCCCTCTGGTGTGTTGCGCGCACAGACTGGTTCCTGCGGGAGGCGCGCGCGAAGCTGGAGGAAGGGCTGGGTCGAAAGATCAGTTTTACATCCTTTTCTCCCTCATTCCTTCCGTCCGTTGGAGTACAGGCAAAAGATTTTATCCTCTATGAGCCTGACGGAAATACCTCCTGCCTTCAGTCGAAAGAAATACTGGTGCGGATGAAGATCCTTCCCCTCCTCTGGCGATCAGTACGTGTGAGCGCGATATATCTTGACCAGCCCCGCGTCTCACTGGTTCGCGGCGAGGACGGAAAATGGAATTTTGAGACATTATTCAATAAACAAAAGGCCGCGGGGGCGAGGGGGGAAAACGCCTCGGGCCGGCCGGGGAAGAAGGGGGGGATGTCTTTTTCCATCTCCTCTCTCCGCGTGAAAGGCGGTTCTGTGAGTGTTTCGGAGCCCTCCCTGAGCAGCCCGCTGATTGTGAACGATCTGAATGGAGAGGCAGCGCACATTTCCGGAGAAAACCTTCCTTATATTGACGGGAGCGGCAGGCTCGATAACGCTCCTCTCTCTGATCTGATGAAAGGCGTGAAAGAGCTCAAGGAATTAGATTTGCGGGGAGGAATCGTATCGGGGCCTATATCCATAAAAGGATGGGTGGCGAAGAAGGTTGCCTTCAAGACTCAGATCGAGGTAAGACAAGTAGGGTTTCATTATAAGAATTTATACCAGACGCCCGAATCGGGTCTGAATCTGCGCCTTCGCATGGAGGGAGAGGGATCATACCGGGGGAAAACCTGGGATGTAAAAGACCTCAGCGCGGAGCTTTTGGACGGACTGCTCATGGTGAAGGGGTCCGTTACGGCTGCCGGCAATAATCTCACCACCCGCATCGAGGTGCGTGGAAAGAGGTTCCCGTGGACGGGGCTCGGGACTCTGCGTGTTCCGGGGCTGACGTTGGATGGCACTGCTGATCTGGACGCTGCGCTGAAAGGGACAAAAGAAGATATGCGCGCGAACATCGCGCTTGACTGTGAACGGAGCAGGCTTGCGTATGGCGCCGTTGTCAAGAAATCGGAAGGCGTCCCCGCGTCACTGGTAGTGCCCCTCCATTTCGGCGGCGGCGCGGTGCGGTGGGAGAACGCGTCTGTCCGTCTGGCAGATTGCACAGTGATTTCTCAAGGCTCCTTGAGCATGGGGCAGGATCAGGCACTCAAGGCGCGCATCAGCGGCAGTAAACTCCCGCTCGCGAGCGTGAATCGCATGCTCAATCCGGAAATCGCCATCAAAGGAGAGGGCGCACTGGATCTGACCGTGGAGCATCTGCTCGATCAACCTTTCAGCGCAGCCGTGCTTGCGGGCACTGCGACGATAACCGGCGGCGAGATGACGCTGGCGCGACTCGCCAACCCCCTCCTGTTTGATGTGACGGGCACCTGCACCCCCGGCAACATTCGCCTGGGATGTAACACCGCACGCCTTGGCTCCAGCCTTGCGGAGGGGTACCTGAGCTTTGACATGAAGCGATGGCCGGTGTTCCAGTGCGACCTGAACTTTCCCGTCATGGATATCTCTGATTTCTCCCCTCCCGCGCGCCCCGGAGCAAGAACAGCGGCATTCAATCTCCTCCCGTTTGTGCGCGAGGCGGACGCGGCGATCGCTTCCCCGGAAGGGGGCGGATTCGCACTCCCGGCGTGTATGAGAAAGCTCGAGGGGGGAGGAAGAGTCACTGTGGGCAAGCTGCGCCTCGGGAAGCTCAGGGCGGAACAGGGAAAGGGGAATGTTGAGATAAAGAACGGCAGTGCGCGAATGAGCGACATTTCCCTGTCTTTTTATGGGGGAGAGGCGAAAGGGAAGATGGTTGCCGATCTCAGCGGCAGCGCACAACGCTACAGTCTTGATGGAAATATGACGGGCGTCGATCTCTCGAGCCTACTGGGTGATGTGTATCGCTACTCGGATCTGATCTCCGGCAAACTCTCTGCGGAACTCGCCGCGGCAGCGGAGGGAAAGGAGTTGATCGGGGTGAAGAAGGATTTTTGCGCCAAGGGACACCTCAGCGTGGCTGAGGGGAGCCTCCGGTCCTTCGGAGTGATGAGGCAGATCGGCCCTCTCTTCTCGCTCCTCGGACAGGAAGCCAAGTGCAAGGAATTCGTGACATTGGGGGATCTCCTTAAGAGCGCCCCGGAAGAGACAAAGCTCTCGCGATGCGAGGGGAATTTTGTGCTTCAGGGGGCCAGATGGGGGACAGGTGACATGATTCTTGAAATCAGCGAAGGTAACAACCCCATGCGCCTGAAGCTCGATGGGGAAATGGGAGTGGACGGGACTCTCAAATTTTTGGGGCATGCATCGGTCCCCCGGGGGTCCGCCGCGTACGCCCAGCTCGCGCCATATTTCCCCGACGATAACGGCTGGATAGGAATTCCGTTCCCGATACCGATCGGGGGGACGCTCGGTCAACCGCGCATCGACCCTGATGCGGCCCGGAATAGCGTGCTGGACTCGGCGGCGGAGATCGGAAAGTTGCGTCTCCGGAAGGAGATCGAAAAGAAGATCGATCGGTCCCTGCAATCGCAGCCGAAGACACAGGGAGAAAAGCCCAACCTGAATGATGTCGGTCGTGAACTTTTGAAAGGCGCATCAGGAGAATTACTCAAGAAGATGGCGCACTAACCGATATTCTGCATGATACGCCACCCGTTCCGACGTTTCCTCCCAGGATGCATGCTCGCAATCGCCCTCGCCGCGGCGAGCGGCTGCAGCATCGGATCAAAGCGGGTTCAGTCGAGCGATTATCCGTTTGATTTTCAGCTCAACTGCCTCTTCGATGACAGGCATGTGCTCATTTTCCTCATCGATGGCTGCAGGCCTGATCTTCTCCAGGAGATGGCGCGGAAGGGTGAGCTGCCCGCGATTAAAAAATATTTTATTGACCGTGGGGTCACAGCGTCCGGCGCCATCTGTCCCATCCCATCGATTACGAACAGCTCGGTGACCGCCACTACCTGCGGCGCATATCCCGGCCGCTGCAACATCCTCGGAGGCAGGTGGTTCGACAGGGAGGGGCTACGGCGCCTTTCCGTCTTCAGCTTGAGAGATTTTTACGTGACCAATGACTACCTGCGACGCAAGACCATATATGAAATACTGGCCGGAGAGCCTACGGTTTCGATCGCGAGCCGCTGCAGCAGGGGAAGCATGTACACTATTGCCATGTGGTACAGGCTGGCGGGGTTGATAAATCTATTTCAGGGAAAGTGGGACAATATAGACAGGGTATTCCTTGAAGAATTTGAGGATGTCGCCGATTGCGCGAACAGGGAAGGCGTTTTCCCCCGCCTGCTGTTCGTCCATCTCCCCGCATTCGACGAGGCGGCGCATCGGTACGGCGCTTTCTCAAAGGAGGCAAGGGCAACGCTGCGAAAGATCGACAGGGTGATGGGAGGGCTTTTCAAGGGGCTCGAACGCAACGGCGTTCTTGACCGCCTCTGCATGATGATTATATCGGATCACGGCCATGTCCCCGTCGGGGAAAAGAATCATCTGATATGGGAAGACTATTTTCAGAGAGAGCTCGGCCTCTCGGCGCTGTTCGGGCACCGGAAGATAGATCATCTGAAGTCCGCAACCCTGCGGGAGAGATACTACAATCGTTATGAAGTCATCATGGCGAACAACGGGAGGAACGCCTTCCTCAGTTTCAGACACAATCCTTTTTCAAAGTGGGTCCGTCCCGAAAAGATGGCTCCCTGGTCCACGAGGCCTTCCTGGGATGAGCTGAGAAATTATCCGACGCCTCGAGGGCGGGTGGACCTGATCGAAATTATGCTGCGGGAGCAAGGGGTGGGATATGTCATAGGGCGCCCCAGAACAGGGGAGATAGCCTTTTTTACCGCTCGCGGCGAAAGCGTCATAAGGACTAAGGAAATGGGCGGGCGGCGGGGTTATTCCTATGAGGTGGTGCGCGGAGAGGATCCCCTTGGCTACCGGGAAGCGCAGTCCAGTGCCGCTATGGTGGGAGGAAAATATTATTCATCACGCGAATGGTTGAATGCGACCGCCTCTCTTGCGAGGCCGGATATCGTGGAACAAATCCCCTCTCTTTTTGAGAGCCCCTGCTGCGGCGATCTTTTCGTTGTTGCACAGGACGGATGGGATTTTGAAAAGGGGCATGTGAGCGGGCATGGCGGCTTTCTCCGGGATGAGATGTACGTCCCCCTGATCATGGCGGGACCGGGAATAAGAAAGGGGGGGAGTCTGGGGCCGGCTCGTCTTGTCGATATTGCCCCGACCGTTCTGGATTATCTCGGTTACGGAGATCGTATTCGCGACTATGACATGGATGGGGTTTCATTTTTGAAAGAGATAGGGGAGGGGAGATGAAATCGCGGCCATGCCTGAGAAGACGCGGGATTCTGGTCTGCTCCATGGCCTTGTGGGTCACCGGATGCGGGACGCTTGTTCCCGGCCCGCGCTACATGGTCAATGTCGACGATTTCTCCTTTACGCATGACGGGGGAGCCGTCGCGTATCTGGAGGACCGATACCGTTACTATCCCTTGCTGCTCTTATATAATGAGAAGCATTACCTGTATCTGTATGACCGTGAAAGCGGCAGGCACCGCCGGATTGCCCAAACAGACGCCTTTTCGGTTTCGCCGCACAACTCTCTGATCCTCTATGCCCCTCCGTGGGAGAGGCATTTCAGGCATTCAGGCAGTGAACCGGATTTTTATCTTGCAGATTATGCGCGCGGCACAAGGAAGGAATTCTTCATGCCCTCCGGTTTCGCGGGGGATTATCTCTCGTACGGATTTGCCCATGTCGCGTGGGAAAAAGAAGGGACGCTCACGGCATACGTTGTGTTCAGGTATTGCCCCGGACATCATCCCACGCACTGGAAGAAGCAGGGAGACGATCCAATCCCCTGGCATACGAAGTTATGGAGAGTCAGGATAGATCCCGCCCGAGGGGGACGGGAGGTCGCCGAGGCGCGCGAATGGCAGTTTGAAAAGCTCCCGCGGATACCCGCCAGGGCTGTGCATGATGCGAAGTACCTCTCTCCAGACGGGACAATGGAGCTTCTCTTCTCCAAGTACAACGGCTATCTGACGTTCAATACCTCTCTCGAGGTGCGCCGTGTCGGTGATGGCGGGACGGAGCGCCTTGTAGTGGAGAACAGAATAATTAACCTTGCGCAGGCGTGCAAGTACGCTCTCTACTACATCGCCGGCATGCCGTGTGTCGGCCTGCAGCGCCTCGGAATCTTGTAGCCAGACTTATTCATCAACTCGGGATCTGACTGATCTCACTACATGATTACCCATTGTAGTGTAGGGGCTTGATCCTTCGGCAAGGTCCCTTCGACTTCGCTCAGGGTCTTCGACAGGACAAGTTTTATCAAGCCCGTTTTAAAACCGGGTTCGATAAATCGAACCCCTACAACAAGGAGATGAATAATGTAATGGATCACTTATGGGTGGCATCCATTTCACTTGTCATCCCGGCACTTCGACTGCGCTCAGTGTAAACTCGAGCGGGGATCAGTATGAAACCTGGATTCCTGCTGGAGTTTACCCTTGTGAAAACGGGGGCAGGAATGACATATTCAGCAATGGACCACCCATAAGTGACCCATTACTGAATAATCCAGATTAACCTGGATTTTTCATCAGAAGCATAAAAGAGCAATTATAATGGATTAAAGTATGAAACCGCGGATTTCGCGGATTGAACGGATTACACATAATAATCCGCGCAATCTGCGAAATCCGCAGTTACTAATGGGAGCATGTTATATTTTATATCGCGCAAGAAGGTCATTGCGAGCGTAGCGAAGCAATCTATTGATTCCCAATTAGTTGGGATTGCTTCGTCGTCCCGCTGTGGCGGGACTCCTCGCAATGACATGTCAAATATTTAATGCTCCCCGTAATAGAACATCAAAAGTTGGTGAATAGAGCATGCGAGCGTTGATTATGCATGCATGGAGTGGGGACAGGTTCCTGAGCAAACTACAGCGGTTTCCCTTCGTTCTCACAGGGAGAACTGCCGGTGATATCCTCCGCGACTTTGCACGTGATGTAGTCATACATCGTGCCGTGTGAATGGCGTACCCTTAGGCAATCGGCAATCCCCGCATAGCGCCCGCCGAGAAGCCCCTCGCCGAGAAGGCAGGCGCCCTCGGCGGCCTCTTTCGCAATCCGCGCTTCCCTTGCCACATTCCTCACCGTCGCAAAGCGCGAAAGCCGTCCGGTAAGCTCCTGACAAATGGCACTGATGCGCGTGAGCCTGCCGGAAAGGAGAATCTCCCGGGCGTCGGGCATGGAAACCATCATCTGCGCAATATCCTTTACGATTCCCTCAATGAGCATGGACCAGCTATCGGCGTAACGTTCGGGATCCGCTGCGAGCAACTCCGGCGTGAGTTCGCTGTCGCCGCCCGCGTCCCTGGCACCTCCGGTGAAGAGCACGCTTTGGGGCTTTTTCCCGAACCGGATCGCAAGCTCTGCATCCATCCCTCCGGGGCAGAGGAATCCCGGTCCCCCCTCGGTCCCCCCGATGCCGTCCACGATTTGCCCATGGCGGATCCCCAGGACCGCGGTAAATCCGTAACCGACCTCGAGGAGGATGAAAGAGGTATCTGCAAAAGGGACGGAGAGTCGCTCCGCCTGGTCTCGGATCGCAAGGGCGGCGCAGCATACCTTGTCTGCGGTACCCATGTCAATCTTGTTGGCCTTGCGGTATGCGGGAACGGTGGGGAGGTGGATAACGCCCGGCGTCATCCAGACGGGGAGCTTTTCATCTTTCATGAGGCGGAAGACACGCTTTATTCCTTCGTTTACGGAAACATCCCCGTAGTCTACGGGGAGCATGAGATTGAGATCCTCTTCTTCCGCATCGGATATTTTTATGAGTGGAAGGCCATAGCCTGAGGGGCCGATGACGATGTCGAGCGGCATCTCACGCATCACCGTGTCGAGGATAATCTCCGGATGCGCGGCGACGTCCGGCGACGGAATGGAGTAGTCGAGGATGGTCTCATCGCCTTCCTTCCCGAAAAAATCGAAGCTCTTGGTGCCGGGATCTATTCCTATTATCTTCATACGCAAATAGTTGGAAAGTTATCCACACCCGTAGCCGAGACTTGAGTTGCGGCTACGGAGAGTGTTTTGTGATACAGCGGACAGGCTGAATCCGGCCCGTGCCAGTCTTTGGTGAGCCGGAATGCGCGGGCGCGGCACCCGCCGCACTCGGCAACATGCGCACAGTTCTTACAATACCCATTCCGGGCGCGGTGGTCCATCAGGCGCCTCAGGCGCGTGGAACGCAGCATCTTTTCCCACACCCTGGTGAGGCTCTCCCCGTTCAGGTTCCCCATGACGAGGGGGGCGAAGCTGCATGGCCAGACATCTCCGTCCGGTGTGATGAACAGATACTTCCCCAATATGCAGCCCGGCGCATCATAGATGGTGATCGAACTCCCTCCGGGGTCGGGAGAGTAGGGGACCCCCCACTCACGCACTGAGACGGTAAAAAAAGGTTCATCGAAAAAGAAGCGCACCCCGGTCTCGGCGGAAGCGCGGACGCTCTCCTCGATCGCCTGGCGGTATTCTAAAGGAGAGAGGAGTTGGTCCGTGTAGCGCTCACACGGCTTGAGCCCGAGGATGTTGATCCGCCGCGCCCCGATCTTGCGTGCGAGGAGGAAGAGTTCCGGGATTTGCGTCAGGTTATATCTCGAGAGCGTGAAGTTTATCGCATCGAGAATCCCTGCACCGGCGCAGAGGGAGGCGGCCTTTGTGACTGTAGATAGTTCCGCCCCTCTGCGCACGCGCTCGAATGTTGCCGGATCGGGGCTATCGATGCTCACCATGATGCGGATCCCCATACTCGCAAACCAGCCGATGGCGCTCTTCGTGAGCAGGGTTCCGTTGGAGATGATGAAAATGTTCAGCCCTAATTCATGTGCATAGCGGAGTAGGGAGAAGAAGTCCTGGCGCATGAGCGGCTCACCCCCCTCGATGATGAGCCAGCCCGGTTTGAGTCCCTTGATCTCCATGAGCAGGGAGACGGCGCGATCGGTGGACAGTTCGCTGTCTTTCATCCCGCGGCAGTGGACACACCGGAGATTGCATTTATGGGTAATAGCCCAGTCGACATAGTAAGGGAACGCAGTCTGAGGGGATTTCATCAGCCAAAGTTTAACAAACCTACAGGGGAAGCGGCACTTATTTGTCGTCCCTACAGCCGGGCCCCCCGGGTAGACTTCGCAGGAAAAGAGTGAAGCTGTCCGGCCCAAAAGGAGAACGTGTATGCAACGGATCCGTCCTGGGAGCATTGAGGTATAGGGGGCGATTTATCGAACCCGGGCGTGATACATCACGCCCCTACAGCATAGAAAAACCATCTCTTCAGTCGAATTGCCCCCTGCCCCTGTTGCGATACAGGAGATTACCCAAAATTTGGAAAAAGAAGAGATTATATATTTCACCGCGGAGACGCGGAGGCCGCAGAGATGATAGATCCTGCAGAGAGCCAGACTATTATGAATTATTCTTTGCGATCGCTCTTTGCGTACTCTGCGTCTCTGCGGTGAGCGATTAAGCTTTTTAGAAAAAAGGGGAAAGTCCCGCTGCGATACCCTCACGGGGATGAATGCATTGTGCTACAATATATTATTATTTTTGAACCACGTAGAAACGGTATATCTATATGAGACGCACTCTGCAGCTTCTTTTGGAATTGATTATCTCATGCTCTGCCCTCCTGGTCGCCTCGAGCGGCGAGGCCAGAATAGAGATATTCCTCATGAGTCAGACGGTCGGGTTGAAGCCTCCGCCGCTCGAGGGCGGCGTCCGGTTCCGAGGCACTCCGTTCGGCCATATGGCCCTCTACGTGGAGAGCGCCACCCGGGACGATGAGAGAACCATTCGCCAATGCAGAGAAGGAGAGAGAGGCGGACTCGTTCTCACGGTTGACAGGCAACTCAAGGACAAATTCTTCATTGCCACGACGCGGGATGAGTTTTTCTACGGCGGCATGGATCCGGATGCGGCGCACGGGGTTGTCACCAGGGCGGATATACGGAAAGACCTCGCTTTATTTAATAAGAGATATGGGCATCTTTATAAAACCGGCCCGAATATGTCCGGCTTGGGACAGGATTACGGAGTCCTGTATATACGCTCCGTATGGGGACTGGTGTATCCGACGACCAGGGAGGAGGAGGCGAAGATCATCGACTTCTGGAGGCAACACTGCAATGATGGGTTCTCCCGCGTAGGCAATAACTGCGTTACCACACTATTCCGTTCCCTTAACTATGCCGGGCTGGATCGTCGGTCATTTTTTGTCAGGGGGCTGGCTCCTTATAATGCATGGAACTATCTCGCCAAGAAATTTGTTTTTGCGGAGGCAGACAGCAAGGCACCCGATGGCAATTACCTCAGAAGAAACGGGACATATATCACCAGATACGGACAGATCGACTCCGATGCGGTCTTCCGCTCGGGGAGGCCTTTCAATCTCTACTCTCTGCAAAATCTGGAGTACACGACCTGGGCCAGCCCCCATGCATCTTATCAGCTCCCTTCCTGGGAACCTGTTACTTTTGCCCAGTACCCGACGGGCAGGGAGAGGGCGTCCGATGAAGGCGTGCGCTACTCGATGCGCCGTTTCCTATGGTGGGTCTTCTCCCAACACGATGAATTCGTTCGACTCTGGTTCCAATCCTTCAAAGGTCTCTGGTATACCATAACGGGCTAGTATCGTGTCCCTTAAATAGCTTTACAAAGTTGTGTCATTGCGAGGAGCGGAGCGACGAAGCAATCCGCGAAGCGTCGCGAGCCCCGAAATATTCGGGGCGTGGCGATCTATTTCAGATCCCTCGCTTCGCTCAGGACGAACCTTAGGGTCGGATTGCTTCGCTTACGCTCGCAATGACAAACATATACGAGATATTTCTGAGACAAGATGCTAGGGGGCGTATCGCGTACAGAAGAGGGTGTCGGTGGAACGCGAAAACAGATTTGACAGAGTGCGCAAGGCATCCGGGCTCGTCATGGGGCCGGTCATCTTCATCATCGTGCTCTGTCATCCGCATATCGGTGGCGGGCAGGCAGCCCACAGGCTGCTGGCGATCCTTTCGCTCGTGGTAATCTTCTGGATCACGGAAGCGATTCCAATCCCCGTTACAGCCCTTCTGGGGAGTGTCCTCGCGGTGATAGGCGGGGTCGCCCCGGCAAAAGAGGTGTTCGCTCCGTACGGAGACCAGATCATCTTCCTCTTCATCGGTGCCTTCATAATCGCAAAATCCATGACCGTGCACGGTCTGGACCGAATATTCGCTTCGGTGATCCTTCGCACCAGGCGCTTCTCTTCATCTCCATGGCGGGTAATTGTAGCCCTCGGGATCATAACCACCGTACTGTCCATGTGGATGAGCAATACCGCCGCGGCGGCGATGATGATGCCTTTCGCGCTGTGTCTGCTCGATCCTTTTCGCGGGGAGGGGGTAGATAATCGCGCGCTGACCGCGTCGGGGACGCTGGCGGTTGCCTATTCGGCATCGATCGGAGGGCTGGCGACGCCGGTGGGAACGCCGCCGAACCTGATTACGCTTGCATTTTTGAGGGACACACTGAATATCCGCCTCCCCTTCTTCAGATGGATGCTCGTGGGCGTCCCTCTCTCCCTCGCGCTGTTCGCGGTCATGCTTCTGGTGCTCCGGCTGAGCCGTGGAACGTGCACATCGGTTCGGCAAGTTGATCTGGAGCGATGTGCGCCCCTTGACCGGTCTCCTCTCTCCCGCGGTGCAAAAAATACCCTGATGGTATTCGGCTTTGTCGTGCTGCTCTGGGTCATACCGGGTTTCCTCAGCATCTTCCTCGGAACGCAATCGCGGGTCTCCGCATGGTACGAGGCGCGGGTGCCCGAGGCTGTTGTTGCCCTCCTTGGCGCGATCGCGCTGTTCTTTCTCCCCGTGAATTTCAAGGAGAGGAAATTCACCATTACCTGGGAAGACGCGTCGCGTATCAACTGGGGGACGATACTGCTTTTCGGAGGCGGCCTCTCCCTGGGAACGCTTATGTTCAAGACCGGTCTCGGTGACACCCTCGGGCAGGTGATGCTCCGCTTCACCGGAGCGGCTACGGTATGGGAACTGACGCTGATTTCAATTATCGCATCCGTGATAATCACGGAGATAACAAGCAATACCGCCACCGCGAACATCATGATCCCTGTGGCGATCTCCCTCGCAACGACGCTCAATGTTCCTCCGCTCCCGCCGGTGCTGGGAGCGTGTTTCGGGGCGAGTATGGGTCTCATGCTTCCGATCTCCACCCCGCCCAATGCCATAGCCTACGCAACAGGTACGGTTACGATCACCCGGATGATCGCGACCGGCATCGCTCTGGATATTTCCGGCATCGGGATCATTTTTCTCGTACTTCGGATCAGCAGCGCGGTCGGGGTGATATGAGGGAGAAGGGAAGGCGGGCGGATGGTGAAGAAGATAATCGTAGGAACCTAATGCCGCGGTTGCGGTAAGGCAAAGCACGAATTCGCGCGGAACGGCTGAACTTTTCGGTTAGCGCTTCTCCCTGAGCTCGCGCTCGAGCTCCTTGACACGAGCCCGCAACCTCTCCTTTTCACCGACCTTTTCCTTTGACCGGACACGCACCAGCAGCCCCGTCACTACGAGCATGAGTATCCAGGTGATGGTGCGACTCGCCCAGTCCGGATCGCTCAAGATACTGGCATTCTGAAGGATCCCAAAGATGCCAATGATGAAAAGAATGAGACACCACATGAGCATCAGTCACCTCCTCCGCTGTGGAGTTAACCCCATAAAGTATGCAGCATTATTCCCTTCCCTGCAAAGTATATTTACCGGGAAGGGGTCAGTTTCGCCAGGGTCTTCTGACTTTGTTCGGATATACAGATATTTATTAGGTTCTCTTCCGTTTTGTGAGGGTAGAAATATAATCCCCTCCCCCTGCAAAGGGGGAGGGTCGGGGTGGGTGTGCTGCATATAAAATTTGGATGATGTGCAACTTCTTTCATAATCGCATGTTTGGATGACAACAGACATCACCCCCCTCCTCACCTCCCCCCTTCAGGGGGGGGAGGGATAACGTGAGTCATCCACACAAAACGAAAAAGAACCATTTATTATAGCCACGGATAAACACGGATAAATATTGTGGGAGCGGCTTCCCGCCGCGATAATCGGGGCAAGATGCCCCTCCCACAATTGAATAAGGTGAGCCAATCCGTGTTTATCCGTGGTATATATTCCCCTGTGTAACTGAGGCCTTACATTTTCCGCTGAGTTGACTCCCCGAACCGGTAGTGGGCCTGGGCGAGGAGAATGATGGGTATCGCGCTCAGGCTGCTGGCCCCCGCGATGAGGTACGGGAGAACGTAGCCGTAGCTCCCTCCAATTGCGCTGAAGATCCACGCGCCGAGGGCCTGGGTTCCGACCATCACGACGTACATCGAACCGCTGGTCCCCCCCAGTCGGTCTCTCGGGAAGAGATGCGCAATTCCGACGTATGTGAAAATAACAAAGGCGGCGTCGCCGAATTCATGCACCAGCCTGAAGAGGAATGAGACGATTGTGCACGTGGTAATGCTGAAGAGGATAATTCCCACGCCCGAACAAACGATCGCAATGATTGCGAGGCGCACCGTCGATATGCCCCGATCTCTGCGGCGGCCGAAAAAATAGGTGGAATATGCAAGAAAGAGAATGGGCAAGCCCATGAAGATCCCTGTGCCAGCCGTGCTGAGCCCCAGATTTATTTTCAGGAACGGCGCGTAGCACGCGACCTCCGCCCCCCAATGGAGGTAGAAGAAGACCAGGGCGACAGAGAAGAGAAAAACCTTCTTGTTTGTGAGATCCCGCAGGTACCGGGAGACCGGCGCGACGCTGACCGTTACGGGCCGCAGAGGGAATGCGAACGCGGTGAGCGCAAGCATCGCCGCTGATGAGAGGATAAACACGATGCGAAACCCGAACCGTGTGAGCAGAAGGCCCCCCCCGAGGATCCCGATTGCCATTGAGAATTGGTAGCTGAAGTTGAAAAGGCCGATCTCCCGCCCCTGACGATCGCTATCATGCGACTTCAAGAAGAGAGCGTTCATCGTAATGCGGATCAGGTTGCTCCCCAGGCCCCCGAGAAAGAATATTGCGAGGAGGGCGGTGAAGGAATTGCAGCACGCAAGCCCTCCAAAAAAGAGAGAGAGGAGAAGGATGCCGCAGACGGTATTCCCGCGCGCACCGAACCTGTCTTCCAGACAGCCGACCGCGAAGGAGGTGAAGAGGGCGGTGGCGGTAAATATGAAAAGGAGCATGCCGATCTGATTCCCGTTGATCCCGATCTGCATGAGGTAGAGGGGCAAGAAGAAATAGGTGAAGCTCAGGATACCCGTATAGGAGGTGTAGAGAAAATACACCAGGGACACTTGTCGTGACCTGTTTATGGAACGCATGATATGATATAAAAATCCAGAATACAGAATACAGAATTTAGAAGTAATGGGTCAGTCTTGGGGGGTATCCCTTTCACTTGTCATCCCCGCGAAAGCGGGGATCCACTATGAAACCTGGATTCCTGCTTTCGCAGGAATGACATATTAAGCAATGTACCCCCCATTGTGGGAACGTAGGCGATATCGAGCAGATCGGTGGTCCATGACCCGACCCGCCCTGCCATTTTCCATCCCACGCACTCCCACACCCCGCCGCTCCTGTTGCCCGGCCCTATGGTGATTTTTACATGGTCGCCGTTGCGTCCCATCAGGCGCGGCTCCCGTGTGAGTCGAACGCCGAGCGAGGCGAATATCGGCTGCCGGTTGCCGTGACCGAAAGGCTCAAGCTGCTCCATCAGTTTGAGAAGATCGAAGTTGATATCTGCCAGTTCCACGATGCCGTCCACATCGAGCTTCGGAATGAGATCCTCTTCCGAGAGCGTCTCATCGGCTACCGAATTGATTTTTTCCCTGAAGCGATCGATGTTCCTTGCCGGGAGGGAGAGGCCCGCCGCATGCGTGTGTCCCCCGAACGAGGAGAAGAGGTCGCTGCAACGCGACAAGCCCGCGAAGAGGTCGAACGCCGGGATGCTCCTCGCGGACCCATGCCCCATCTCGCCCTCGACGGCGATCACGACGACGGGCCGGTGATAGCGCTCGAGGATGCGCGCGGCGACGATCCCCACCACCCCCCGGTGCCAGTCGCGTCCGGCGGCCACCAGAACTTTCTGGTCTTTCCCCGCAGACAGTTCCTCGATCTGCGCGAGAGCGTTTTCGGTGATGGATTTCTCGATCGCCTGACGCTCGCTGTTGAGGCGATTGAGCTCGCAGGCGATGGGCTCGCACTTTGCGTAGTCGGATTCAAGGAGGAGGCGCGTTGCGAGGGCGGGAGAACCGATGCGGCCCGCGGCGTTCACGCGGGGGCCGAGCTGGAAGGCAAGGTGGGAGGCACTGAGTCGGTCTGTCCGAAGGCCCGCGGCGCGGATGAGGGCGCGCAGGCCGGGGAGTGGAGAGCGATTCAAGGCGGCGAGGCCAAGGAGTGTAATGATGCGGTTCTCGTCCCGCAGAGAGGCCACATCCGCGACAGTTCCCAACGCCGCAAGCTGGAGGAGGTCATCCCAGGGAATGGCGAGCGGTACCGTCTCCACAAGCGCGCGTGCGAGCTTGAGAACCACCGCGGCGGTGACAAGCCCCTCGAACGGGTAGGGGCAGATTTCCTTCTTGGGATTGACAAGCGCGGTTGCGCAGGGGAGCTCCCCCTTCTGGAGGTGATGATCGAACACGAGCGTGTCGATGTCCAGAGCGCGCGCCTCCGCGATCGGCTCGAGGCTCTCTGTGCCGCAATCGAGGGCGATGATGAGGGAGCATCCGCGCTCCCGCGCGACCTGCACCGCCCTGCGGTTGAACCCATATCCCTCGCTGAAGCGGTCGGGGTGGCAGAAGACGTAGGAGAGGCCGAGGGCCTCGATGATTTTTCCCATTGCGGCGGTCGAACTGATTCCATCGACATCATAATCCCCGAACAGGAGGATGCGCTCCCCCCTTTTTCGCGCTAAGGCAAGCCGCGCGGTCGCCTTCTCCATCCCATCCATGAGGAACGGGTCGTGAAGATCAGAGACTCGAGGCTGAAGGAAGACGCGGGCCAGAGACGCGGAACTTATCCCCCGCTGCACGAGAATCGACGCGAGCGCGCGCGGTAGAGAGGCCTCCCCGGCGAGCCTCGACACATCGGCTTCGTTTACCGTATGTATATTCCAGCGCATGGAGTGCTTCATCAGGAAATTATGGTACACGATATTGCGAATTCAGTCACGATGCATTTGTGGAACCGCCTTCCCTGAATTGTTCATTTAGGCGTCCAATAGATTTATTTCAATGGATTAGCGCATGTAACCGCGGATTTCGCGGATTATAAACAAAAATCCGCGCAATCAGCCCAATCCGCGGTGAAGACATTAAAATGATGAATGAAACAATGATGTCTCAATTCAATGAGTGTGGTGTCCCCGGAATAACTTGTCTTACTCATGTCATTGCGAGGAGCGAAGCGACGAAGCAATCTATTCGATGGCAATGAGTTGGGATTGCTTCGCTTTCGCTCGCAATGACAAAGACCTATGCGCTATTTCTGAGACGGCACACTGGGGTCTGCGGACATTGTTCGGATATACGGATTTTATTATAACCACGGATAAACATTGTGGGAGCGGCTTCCCACCGCGATAATCGGGGCAAGATGCCCCTTCCACAATTTAATAACATTAGACAATCCGTGTTCATCCATGATTTATATGCCCCTATAGAGCTGATGCCCTACATAGAAGAGGCTAAAAAGCGGCCCGGCGCGTGACGCGCTGTGCTATAATATAATTAATATGAGGAAGGGAATTCTCTGCGGAGCGCTGGTGCTCATCTGCGCCGGGTGCATCACGACGGGGCGCGTCCCCCGCGCCGTCTCCGTGGAGCAGATCAGGAAGCTCGACGGGCAGCTGACCGCCGCGGAGCGCGTGTGGGTGGAGTCGATCGATGATCCGTGGACCGAGCCGGATATGAGGCGCCACTACCACTCCATGCAGGACCTCTGCAGGGAATGCGCGGGTGGGAGGGAAGGGTTTGAGACGATCGAGGAGAAACAGCTGTGTGACAGGGTCCGAGATCCCTATGATATCTATTTCAACAACCTCTACGTAAGGGTGAACAACCTCGAGAAGCAGATCGAGATCAAGGAGCGACTCGAGGCAGGCGAATCCGGCACTGTCGCGTACGAGTACCGGCAGAGACCATCGAAAGAGAACCTCGCGAGACTTCACAGGATCTTCGACCAGGTACATCACTACTATGTCGGATGGCCTTACACCTGGACTCGGTATATCAACAAATACCCGTTCCAGAAGGCGCGTGACGAGCATTTCAGAAAGGCGTTTCTCGACCGCGACAGGGAATACCTCCAACTCGTTTCGCAGGCGGGATCTGATCCTCAGGATCTGATACAGGCTCGAAGGAGAGCGGAGTTCGAATTCGGGAGACTCAAGGAGGAGTATGCCATCAATGACCTGCCACACGCAGGCGAGGTGAACGCCTTCTATAGGGCTCGGAGTCTCGATGAGTACCACCGTTTCGGCGAAGAAGAAAAGGCCCTCGATGAAAAGAGGAAACGCGAGGGGAGAAAAAAAGAGGTCGCCATCTTCGTCCATGGCTTGAGCGAGAGCCGGGCTTCCTGGGGGAAATTTCCCGAGCTCCTCTCGCGCGAAGATGTGGTCAACGGCGACATCAAGGACAGGTACTTCAAGGCATATGTGTTCTCCTATGCCACGGTAGAGGATTCCAAGAGCGTCGAGGGCTTTAAGAAAGAACTCGATGGTTTCATCAGGGATATTTTGCGCGATGAGCACGTCGAGAAGGTTCACCTGATCGGCCATAGTTTCGGGGCCGTCCTCTGCCTGAAGTATCTCATCTATCAAAATGATGCGACCCTGGAAGGGGTGAACCGTGAAAATCCGAGCGCGGTGGCTGAAGCGCTCGTCAAGGGCTACGGGGAGGAGAAGATCCACCAGACGGTTGAGAGTTTTATGTCAATTGCCGGTTCTCTCTCCGGGAGCGAGATCGCGAACATCGCGGGCGACCAGTTCATACCCAGAGAGCAACTCTTTCGCAGAAATCTTCCGATCTTCCGCGGAGGCGTCCCTGGTTATGGCGATATCCAAGTGCGGGAGAATCAGTTGGGGAGTGCTGTGAACCTCAGCTCATTCCGCAGACTTGACATCGAATGCATCCTCTCGCCATTAGACCTTTTGAAGTTTCTGCCCGACGATGCGAGGAGTACGGCAGAAGGCGCGACCGATGAACTCCGCTCCGGCAATATCTCCACCCTCTGTGTGGTCGGAGATCCGGTCAAGCTCCGATCGTTTTTGCACAAGGAGGGTTATCTCAAAGCGAGGAAGTTTTTGAAATTCGGTATGGATGGTTTATTCAAGGCCCTCAACTCGTTCAAGCGAGAAGAGGATGACGGCCTGGTGAAGAGTTACAGCGCCAATATCAACCACACCTACCTTCTCGCCTCCGGAGAGGATATCGGATACCGGGGAGCGAGTGTGAGGTACACGAACTACGAGCACTTCAGCAGCTGTAATGTCGGCTCACGGGAACACCTTGTCTACCGGTATGTCGTTTCGTTCCTGACCGGCCGGCTCCTCCCTCAGATGCAGAAGGGCCGTTACCATATCGATCTCTTCGGGATGATGCTGAGGGTATTTCCCGACGCAGTGAATCCGCAGGAGAATCCCGACGCGTATTTCATGCCGGAGGAGCGTGTTGTCTACCTCAAGGATACGAAGCTGGTTCTGCCCGCGCTCACGATTGAGATGGTGGCGCCGGGGAAAGATGCGGAGGGGGTAGCCTCAAGAAATAGTTTGCTGGGTCAAACGCAGTGGAACCGGCTGACGGGCGTCTGTCTCTATGAGGGGAGGGTGAAAGATGCGTCGCGGCCTGCTTCGGTGAGCGTTCGATTGCGCGCGGAGGGGTACCAGGATACGCTGCTCACTGTTCCCGTTCGGGCCGGCGAGGTGAGCTACGCAGTCAATGTGAAGTTGGGGAAGGCGGCCCGTTGAAGATATTCTCTCGCTGCCCGGAGGTTTTGATGGAGCGTGAGATCAACAGCTGATCGGATTGGTCTATATCCGCAGCCCCAAGAGCGCGGCAAAGAATATCAGGTCAGCCACAGAAAACTTGTCCCAATCAAAGGCGAAGGATAGGCTAAAATAGAACTGTTGCGAAGCAATTCCGGAGGCATGGGAGAATCGCGCGGCAGCCGCTGATGGACCTCACAATGCCATAGGAGAACGCAGAATGAGTCGCACAGGATTTCTCTTGAGGTTCCTTAAGAATCCGAAACAGATAGGGTCGGTGACCCCCAGCAGCCGCTGGCTCTGCCGAAGACTGCTGACATATGCGGACCTCGCGCATGCCAAATGCGTCGTTGAGTTCGGTCCCGGGACTGCGTGTCTCACTCAGATGATCCTCGATAGACTCTCCTTGTCCGCCTCACTCGTCGCGTTCGAGGTTAACTATGAATTTGTCCATGACCTCAGGAAGAAGATACCCCACTCGGGGCTCCTTGTGGTGCATGATAGCGCAGAGAAGCTGGAGAAGTATTTGAAGGCATATGGACACAGCGGCGCCGACTATATATTTTCCGGCCTTCCGTTCACTACCCTTCCCCCCAGAATCAGGGTACGGATCCTCCGCGCGGCAAACCGCGCCCTGAAAAACGGCGGGAAATTTATCGCCTACCAATACTCGCTCTACTTGCTCAGGCTCCTCCGCGTGATCTTCGGCGATGTAAGGGTGGTTTTTGAGCCGCGGAACATTCCCCCCGCCTTCTGTTTCATATGCTCCAAGCGCATCACGCGGAAAAAGCGGAAGGTGAAGAGATGAAGGGGACGATCGGCGTTTTTGATTCGGGCCTGGGCGGGCTCACGGTCGTGCGGCATTTGCGCAGGCTCTTGCCGGGAGCGGATATCGTCTATTTCGGCGACACGGCGCGCCTCCCCTACGGCAGCAAGTCTCCTGAAACTGTCATTCGGTTTTCACGGGAGAACTGCGAGTTCCTCCTCTCGCACAACGTCGCGATGATCATCGTCGCATGCAACACATCCTCGGCCATCGCCCTCGACACACTCAGGCGGGAATATAAGATTCAGATCCACGGGGTGGTCGCTCCCGGGGCGCGAAGGGCGGCTGACCTCACGCGGAATCGGATGATCGGCGTGATCGGGACACACGCGACCATACGGAGTCGGGCATACGACCGGGAGTTCGCAAAAATGGGGGGATCGATTAAGGTGGTGAGCAGGGCGTGTCCGCTCTTTGTCCCGCTTGCCGAAGAGGGCTGGCTCGACAGGCCTGCGACTGTTGAGATTGCCCGGGAGTATCTCCTCCCTCTCAAGGAAGAGGGGATCGACGTCCTTGTTCTGGGATGTACGCACTATCCCATTTTAACCCAAACAGTGCGGCGTGTACTCGGGGAGGGCATCAGTCTGGTCGATTCAGGGCTGAGTTGCGCCGAGGCTGTACGCGATCAGATCGGAGATGGGGAGAGAGGGGTGGAGGGGGGGCGGGTGAGATATTTTGTGACCGATATGCCGGAGCGTTTCAAGGAGATCGGCAGGATTTTTATGGGGGAGGAAATAGCCGAGGTGAGCGTCGTCCATCCGCGCGCAGGATAATCTGTACATGACCATAGTGAATGGGATCTATTCACCTGCTTTTAGTGTTTTAACCGCGGATTGGGCAGATTGCGCGGATTATTATGGGTAATCCGTGAAATCCCTGCCTGCCGGCAGGCAGGCGCGAAATCCGCGGTTGCATTTGTGAAGCCGTTAAGACTGATCTTTTAGTAGTCTGATAGATAATCTGGCCCTCTTTCGTTTTGTGTGAGTAACTCACGTTACCCCTCCCCCCTTCGAAGGGGGGAGGTAAGGAGGGGGGTTAACTACGGTTAAAAGTTTAAGGTGTAAGGTTAAAAATTCATATACATTAAACCTTACACTTTACACTTTCGGCTGTAGTAAGCACCCCCACCCTGATCCTCCCCCTTCACAGGGGGAGGGAATGATGTTTATTTAGCCACACAAAATGGAAGAAAACTAATAATCTAGGTTAGAGAGTCGAAGATGGGAAAATCGGTAGCGCTCGTGAGAGGCGATGACAGGCGCGCGAATGTGCGCAGGGCGCTCGATCTTATCGGAGACGAGCTCAACGCGCTCCGGTCGGCGCGCAGGGTTCTCATCAAGCCCAATCTCACCGCGACAAAGGTGCGGCATGCGAATACACACCCGGACGCGGTCCGCGGCGTGCTCGATTTCTGCGCAGGCTTTCTCGATGATTTTGACCAGACGCAGTTCACGATCCTGGAGGGGAGCGGGAGCGCGTACTACGAGCGCTGTTCGACGCACGATGTCTATGCTGCATTCGGCTACCGTGAGCTCGCGCGCGAATATCGCAATCTGACGCTGCGCGCGCTTGAGGATTACCAGGAATTCACCGAACTGGGGGTACGCTCTATTGCCGGGAGCGAGTCCGTGGGGCTTGTGAACTGTCTCCGCGATTTTGATTACAGGATCTCCCTTGCCCTCCCCAAGACGCACAACTATGCCATTGCCTCGCTCGGCATAAAGAACATGATGGGACTGCTCCGTCAGTGTGACAAGTCGGTGATCCACGGTTTGCGCACACCGAGCGCGCCGAGGGCAAAGACGGTGTTCAGCTATATCCCCACCGCATGGATTGCCTGGGCGAGGCGCAGGGTTCCGAGGCTTGTGAACGCCCTCTTCGCGCATTCAGTGGCGTATCAGCGCGCGGTGCAGGTGATTCACCACAACGTGGTTACCGTGGCACGGGAGGCGTGGCCCGACCTCGTCGTGATCGACGCGTGGGAGGGAATGGAGGGGGATGGCCCTGTGGACGGGGATAGGATTGAGGCGAGGGCGGCAATCGCCTCGACTGATGCGGTGAAGGCTGACGGAATTTGCGCGCGCCTCATGGGATTTGAGCCCGCGGAGATAGGATACCTGTACTATCTGCAACAGGAAGGTCGAGGGAGCTACAGTGTGGAAGGATTGAGGGGGGAGAAGATCCCCACGGTCGCGAAGCGTTTCAGGCCTCACCCCAACTATAGTGTGCAGAGGCAATGGGCAGGCAGCGAACAGTCCCACACGCAATGTCATAGAGGATAAAATGATGAAATCATTTACCGAACACCTGCCGTTCTGTACGAAGCGCAAGAGAGAGTTCATCAATATTACCCATAAGGTGGAGGAGTGCGTAGAGAGGAGTGGTATACGGGAGGGGATCTGTCTCGTGAACGCAATGCATATCACCGCGAGCGTATTTATCAATGACAACGAAAGCGGGTTGCACAGCGACTTTGAGCGATGGCTTGAGAAGCTCGCCCCCTCTGCGCCTGTATCGCAGTACCTTCACAATGAGACGGGTGAGGATAACGCGGATGCCCATCTGAAAAGAACGGTTATGGGGAGGGAGGTGGTGGTTGCGGTGACGCAGGGGAAGCTTGATTTCGGGCCATGGGAACAGATATTTTATGGTGAGTTTGACGGCCAGCGCAGAAAGCGTGTACTGGTGAAGATAATGGGGGAGTAGGATACTACAGAATCCAGAAGTCAGAAGTCAGAATACAGGAGGCAGAATATAAAATACGGAATACAGAATTCAGGAGTCAGAATTCAGAAGATAGTGATCACAGGGGCAAGAATGACATGAGAGAACCTGCGCGAAATTTCCAGGATTTGATCGTGTGGCAGAAAGCACATAAACTTGTTTTGGCGATATACAGTTTTACCAGCCTTTTCCCAAAAACAGAATTGTATGGATTGGTCTCACAATTTCGCCGAGCTGCAATTTCGGTTCCCGCGAATATCGCGGAAGGTTTCAAGAAAAGAGGTAAAGCCGATAAGATAAGATTTATGAATATAGCCCAGGGGTCATTAGAAGAAGTTCGCTATTTTTTGATTCTTTCGCAGGACTTGCACTACGGCGATTCCTCAGAGCTGATGCCTCAGCTTGAAGAAGTGAGTAGGTTGCTTGAATCATATTCACATAGCATACTGACTTCTGACTCCTGAATTCTGTATTCTAATTAGAAAAGGTTCTTCCCATGCTCACCATTAAGCTCGGCGATATCACGAAGGAAAAAGTTGATGCGATCGTCAATGCCGCAAACACCGGTTTGCGAGGCGGTGGGGGAGTGGACGGAGCGATTCATCACGCTGCGGGTCCCTCGGTCATGGAGGAGTGCGGAAAGATCGGAGGTTGTCCCACAGGGCAAGCGGTGATCACAGGCGCGGGGAAACTCAAGGCTAAGAAGATCATTCACACTGTCGGCCCGGTATGGCGCGGTGGCGGAAAAAGGGAGCCGGAGTTGTTGAAGGCGGCATATGAAAATAGTTTTCTCCTCGCAAAGAAGAACGGAGTGAAGAGCATCGCCTTTCCCGCGATAAGTACGGGTGTCTATGGCTATCCCCTTGAGGAAGCAACGCGGATTGCGCTCGCTGCCGGAATAAATTTCGAAGCGGAGTTTGACGAGATACGGTACATCTGCTTCTCTGAACGGGATCTCGGGGTGTACACCGGAATCCGGGAAGAGTTGCGGAAAAAGAGAACCGAAGGCCCCTGACATAACCGGACAGCATGTCTCCCTCTCCTTCGTCGTGGCGGAGGGGCAGTCTCTTTGAATGTGCAGCGGATGCTGGGGGATGGGCTGAATGCAAAAAGAGCGAGGTGATGGAATTCATCGCCTCGCTCTTTAAGTTATTTCTGTGGGCGGAATTAAATATCCTGTGCCTTGACGGTCTTACGGCCGTTCGCGTGAGTCCGCTTGATCGCGGCATCGAGTATACAGCGGATACGGCCGCTCAACTCATCGATACTCTCCGCTGCGGTGTTGCATCCCTTCGATTTGACGTACGCCTTGACCTTGCTTACAACCACGAGCGCTTCAGCCATTGTTCCCTCCTATGGTTTTGTGAATCGGGTAACAATCCTCCACCGCCCTCACCGTGAAGGTGGTTCCGTCAAACAATTGTTATTGTACGAAAACATATTTCCGAGTGCCAGAGAATAATCAAAGATAATGCGATGGGCAAGTTACGAGAAGTCTGCTGACTTTGTTCGGATATACAGTTTTTATTATAACCACGGATAAACACGAATCAACACTGTGGGAGCGGCTTCCAGCCGCGATAATCGGGGCAAGATGCCCCTCCCACAATTGAATAAGGTGAAGACAATCTGTGTTCATCAGTGGTTAATATATACCCCTGTGTTGCTGATGCCTTGCAAAAGGCTATAGTGGGGGCGGTCTTAGAGGAGTATCCCCTTGCTCTGGCCGCCCGCCCGATATCGCGGCAAGATGTTGCTCCCACATAGATGTTTGGGATTTGGGATTTTTCGGGGGCCGTCCCGCCCCGCCGCTCCCACACCCGTTGAGGCAAGAGAGGAGCAAAGGGGGGGATGACAGGGGAAATGAACACTCCTCCTCACAACCGCTACTCCATCAAGGCGGTATTTGATACTTCAACAGGGAATGCGCTGTTGACGAACTGTCCGCCCTGATCCACGAAGGCTCCCGCAAAAACCCAGCGCGTCCCCGCCATGCCCGACGGTACCGCGAGATTGAAGCTGCCGGAGGTTTGCCCATTTGTCGGGAACACCACGCCCGTCCAGGCCGGCTTCGCGGTCCGCGGATCGTACAACTGCGTCGCGAGCTTGCTGTCGAAGAGGTAGAGAGTCTTGCTCGAGGAAATCTCGGAAATAGTGGCCGGCCGGTCAGAAACGGAAGAGCCCTCCGCGGCGGCGAAGTAGATGGCAAACGGCTTGCCCATCAGATCGAAGCGCCTATCCGGATCGACATTCCACGTGAGCGTCAGCGGCTCGTCCGCGCGGTACGTGCTCCCGGTTACATGCAGCTCCAGGAAATTGGCCGGTGTGGGATTGACTGTAGGAGTTATTTCCAGGGGACCAACTGTAGCCGTGGTCATTGGCGTGGGAGTCGGAGTTCCGGTCGGCGACGTGGGTGTGTCCGTAGGCGTCGGTGACAGCAGAGGCGTCTCAGTCGGTGTCGCGCTGGGCGCAACCGTTGGAGTCTCGGTCGGTGTCTCTGTCGGCGTCACGATAGGCCCAATCGGCTTCGGAATGGAAGTGCCAAATGTAACGCAATCGTAATACACAATAACCCCCGTTGGCAACGTATAGAGTGAGTCATCGTCCCCATAGTATGTTGCAGAACCTACCATAGGCGCATTCCACGACCGCACATAATATTTTTCGCCTTCTGAAACACCATTCTTTGTCTCGTAGAAGTAGCCGGGCGCGCCCGCACCCGCTTCAGCGGAGATTGTTGCCGTATCCGCAAGCAGATCGTCACCGGTGGGATTGCCGATCGCGTCTGGAGGACTTATTGTGTTGTCACCCCCGTCCTTGATAAGCTGTACCAAGTCGCCTACCGGCAGAATGCCACCATTCTCATCGGTCATCTGGGTTGTATTACAGTAGTCCATCGACTTCCCGTAAGCGAAAGTCGTCATCGTGCACACACAAATGCCACAAAGGAACAAGCCCTTCGATAAAAGGGAGATGCTTCCGTGCCTGTCTCTGTACGCACGCCGCATTCTCATGCGGATCTGTTCCATTGATTGAATTATCCCATCGCAATATTCGTTAATTTTCATTCCTCAACTCCTCAATTAGGCGGCTGGGAATACGGTTTCGCGTAATCCCAAGTCCACTCCGGCGGCGCTGAATTGTCCCTGTTGGTAATTATGTACGCCTTCCCGGGCTCTAATCCGAATGATGTCCCCGGATTGATGAACATCCACAGCGATGTAGTCGTTTTATACCACGCTATGTGATCGAATTCACCGGTCGAGAGATTAAACTCGTATATCAAATCGGACAGACCGGTGATAGTTGAACCATGGAAACCGCTTCCAATCAGATTGGAATTGCCCAAACTTACCGGTACGGGGTATCCGGAACCTACATACGTCAATTGAGCCTTGCCCGAAGCCCCCCTGATCGGCAGTGACCGATTTGCCGGGGCCACCTTTCCCACAAACCAGATATTCTGCGGTGTCGCGAGCGAATTCGTGTAGAGAAAACCTTCGTCCGCCTGGAGAGTGACCGGCTCGGTGTTGCCAAGGGCAACCCAGCCGCTCGCGCTCTTCCAGAACCTGATAGTAAAATCCTCCGTCGTGGGATCAAATTTGTTGAGCTTGTCGCTCAGTGCCGGTATGGCGGGTGTCCCTGTATGCCCCTGCCCCCCGAAAACGGCGTTCATTCCCGTGGCATACTGCACAAACGGGAGAGATACAGATGTCAGAGAGTTGGCAGAGCCGGAGCTGTACATCGTTACCTTATATTCACCAACTGTATCAGAGGAATATAGCGATGTGCCGTAGCAGGCTAGCTTATAGTACCTCTGATCAACCGAAGCGGGATGGCTCCCGGTCTGCGAACCATCGTCAATCCAAACCGTACTGGTGGCCGTTGCCGTCACATCGGCGATATCCGTGTATGTTCCTGTGAGCGTAGTTGCATAATATACGTCGTAGGCCGCTCCCGCCTGGCTGTTCCATGTGATTGTGATATTTCCCACCGGCGATGAACTGTTGCTGCGGGTAATGTTCGTTATTACAGGCGGCACGGGCGTCGGTGTGGGAGTTACAGTCGGTGTCGGCGTCGGTTCGCATATATTCGTAGAAGCGCCGGAACAATCGATATCAATAGGTTCAAGGCCCGTGGCCGGATATATCGGGCTATCCCAGTAGCATGTCGCAGCACCAGGATCGCTATCGTTCCATATCCTCACCCATACATAATAGTTCTCTTCCTCATACCAGTAATCGCCCCAGAAGTAATCGCCTATTTCCGGCTCACCTGGAAAATGATACGTTGTGGTATTTGCCAAAAGGGCATTCCCGGTCGGCATACCGTTGGAATCAGGAGCAGTAATCGTATCATCCGGGCTCCGGATCAATTGAATAAGATCTCCGTCCTGGAGGGGGCTAAGTATCTCATCTGTGCAGTATGATCCATACCACATCACAGTCGTCCGCGGGACGATGGATGTCGGCGTCACTGTTGGCGTTGATGTCGGCGTCCGGGTCGGCGTGAGCGTCGGAGTGTTCGTCGGCGTGGAGAGCACGACCGGCTTGGAATTATTCGTTGAGAAGGAAGACAGGTAATAATCGGGGGGCGCGGACGGCGGCGGATCCAGCTCGTAGACGCCTGTTTCGCCATAGTAGTTTGATGCCGAAATGGTGCCGGCATCCCAGGCCCTTATATACACCTCTGCCAAGGCGCGACCTAACATCGCAAATGTGAACTCTCCGGCGCCAACGTTTAACCATCCCTGCTCATCAACTCCTACGGCATAATTACCGAAAAGCTCATCATCTCCTCCTATGTAATCAGGATTCGCGGGATTGGGAGGGTCTATCTCACCATTGCTGTAGATTACCTGCAAAAGATCGCCCACTTCCAATCTATTGCCCAGATTATCATCCACCTCGCTCGGGGGCTCACACTGATCATCGACGTAAAAGTCGGCCTGTCCCTTGGCATAGTATGTTCCCGTAGGTGTCGGTGTGACTGTCGGCGTGCGGGTGGGAGTGATGGTCGGGGAAGGCGTCGCAGGGGGGGGGGGAGAAAGATAGAAGGCGGGGGCAGGATCCGGATCAGTGTTGGTGATGCTGTATGTTAATATCCCCGTGGCCGATGTGGTGATATTGATAAAGCCCACCACCAGCATTTCCCCAACGGTCCACGTCGTCGTGAAATTGCCTGCTTCCACCCACCATGAGCCGCCCTCATACCCGCAACCGCCGCTGGCCTCAGTGAGAATCTCACCGGGCCTCACCTGTACGAATGCGGTGAAATGTATCTCGCCATCAGAAGGGATACTGTGATCGGAATTATACAGAGAACCCGTGATGATGTGTGGAGTGCCGGCATAGAGGCAGGTTGGCGTGACAGATGCAAGGGCGACCAGGAGATAAAAACGGAACATTTTAATTCTGATCATAACTTTATGCGCACCATCTTGTTGCGTCATGCTCTATACCGGCGGAACGCAACACCGAGTCTATTGGCCCGTAGAGGAGGGCAACGCGACGCCCTGTTTTATTGAACCGTCACCGTGACGGTATCGAGCATAATGACATGAACGGTCTGAGGCGTGAGTTCCACCGGGCTCGACACAGGCGGTATTGTATTGGCCTGCACCACTACGACATAGAACTTGAATGTGCCCGCGAGCCCCGAAGAGATGGGGAGCCCATTCAGGATCGTTGCCGAAAGCGGCGCCGTTGCGCTGGGGACATTGAGGGCCGCTGCCTTGATTCCCTGCGAAATATTACCGCTGAGTGAAAGTGAATATGTTATCCCATACGACGCCTCTGCAAGGATGTAAAGGTCGAAAGGCTCAGAAATATTCTGCGTCAGGCTGAGCCTCACGGTAAGAAGATCGCCCGTCTTCAATAATTTCGAATTCACCTGGAGGGCGAGAGGCGGAATGGGGGTGGGCGTGGGCGTCGGCGTATCCACTGCCGGACTTGTCTCAGTCGGGGTGGACGTGGGTATCTGGACCGCTCCCGTTGTGGCGGTTGGTGTCGGTGTCGGAGTATTTACTATCGGGCTTGTGGCAGTTGGAGTGGATGTCGGGGTATCTACTATCGGGGTTGTATCGGTTGGGGTGGGTGTCGGAGTATCCACTGACGGGATTGTGGCGGTTGGTGTCGTTGTTGCGCTTGTTAGCTTTTCCAAATCATGCTGCGTCGGGCCTGAGCCAGGAAACGCAGGGTTGGTGGTGAAGTTCGGTGTCGCAGGAATCTCGTCGGATCCATCCCAAACGGTAAAACGAACTTCGTATGCGGATATATTATCGGAATAGACAACCATGTTGTAGCCGAAGCCTAGGATATCATCATAAGAGATAGTTGCGAGTCCCACAATTGTATCGTCCGCACGGAATGCCGCGATCTGATCGCCATCAGACAGCGTGTCGAATCCGGTGATATAGCCCCACACGGTTTCCCAGTAATTCGTCTGTGTGGGGGTCGTCCAGGGCGTGTGAGTGGGCGTGGGAGTGGGAGTGGGGGGGTCGGAAAGATAGCAGTCAGGGGCAGGATCCGGATCAGTGTTGGTGATGCTGTATGTTAATGTGCCTGTGGCCGATGTGGTGGTATTAAGGAAGTTCATCACCAGCACTTCTCCGACGGTCCACGATGTTGCGAAATTGCCTGCTTCTACCCACCATGAGCCGCCCTCATATCCGCAACCGTTGATGGTCTCATTGAGTGTGTCCCCGGGCCTCACCTGTATGATTGCAGTGAAATGTATCTCGCCATCAGCGGGGACAGTGTCATCAGAATTGTAAAGATCTCCACTGATTATGTGCGGATTACCGGCATAGAGATATCCGGCAGAGGATATAATTGCGACCAATAAATACGCGACGAATGTTAGTTTTTTCATGGAAGTTCTTATAGTATAAACCTTCCTTATAATTATGTCAATTCCAGTTTCTCTTCGCCAAGGGGCGGCTTTATTCGACATTTTTTCGGGCTTGATAAATCAAGCTCATACATATATTACACATATAAGGCAGATCAGATGCACATTTGGCAGATAAGACGCACTCCCTGCCATTCCCTTATGTTTATCTAATAGCAAGAATTATGCCAAAATCAACCTTATCATCATAATTTTGAAAATATTATACAATTGTTTCGTGGGCAAGAGGATATAAAGAGCAAAAATTTGCCGAAATAAAGCCCTCCGGCGCGAAAAATCCGTTTTGTATACTTTGTATACACCCCTGGAGGGCTAAATTGTATACTTTGTTTACACTTGTGCCACGCAAGGAAAATAGGATGATGGACTTGACATAACAAGTAATTAGAGACAATTATGAATACCACGACATATTGATAGTGGAAAGATAAGCGATATGCCGGCAGGCAAGATGCTTCTGTTGAATCGCCATTTATGAAACAACTATGAGGAACCGCGGATTACGCAGATTGAGCGGATTGCAATATTTCACAAGATGTAATCAACTTCCCAATCCGCATAATCCGTCCAATCCGCGGTTTAAAGCATTATCAATTGTAGAGTAATTGATGCTGAAGGATTGTATGTGAGTGCCCGCTCTTATTTCTACTTCAGCGTCGCGTCCTTGAGCATTTCCGGATCTTCCGCGGTGAGCTTCTGCTCGGCGACGCAGGAAGTTCCATTGGCTTTGTTTGATAATTCTATCTTAATGAGATCCCCGATCTCCCATTTGGTGGGAAAGTTCGCAACGGTGATCTGATACGATCCATCCGCATACTCACAGCCGGGTGATTTTTCAGTCAGGACCTCCCCGGGGCGGGAGGCGATATACGCCTTGAAACTCATGGCGCTCGCCGCACACGCTCACACTTTATCATCCCGGTGCTACGGCCAGTATATTTCCGCGTCCACCGATATGAAATACGGCTCCAATGGCTTGAGATTGAAATTGTTCATCGACCGCCCGCGTATGTGTCCCGACCAGGATTGGGACTCCACGAGCCAGCGGTACACCACCTTGCAGTGCACGCCGACATCCTGCGCCAGATCCTCCGCCGTCTCAAGGTGGATCATATCTGTCGGCAGCGCAATCCAATTGATGGACGTCTTGCCGGGATTGCAGACCATATGATAGGAGGGCAGATTATTAATGATCCCGTTTTGCGTCAATGTCCCCGGGCCGTTCAGGGAGGCAAAATACGGCTGATACGCCTGGACCGTGAAGTTATTCATCGAGCGGCCCTTGATGTGGCCTGAATAGGACTGAGTCGCCGCGTCCCAGCGATAGAGCACCGTGCAGTTGGGTATCCGCTGCGCAAACTGCTCGGCAGCGCATTCTCCGTTCCCGTCGAGGATGGAGGACTCCACGAGAGTGACCGCGTTGAGCGAGGTCTTGATAGTTGTCTTCAGAAGATCGGTTTCTTTTATCTGTCCGTTCAGATAATAAATATCCGGCTCCTCCTGTACCTGGGACTGATCGAGCGTGTACTCCCATGATCCGCTCTGTCCGTTGTACGTATTAAGGAAGCTGACATGGAGCAGATCCCCCGGCGCCCATCCGTCCACAAAGTTTGCCGTATTGAGCTGCCACACGCCCGAGCTCTGGCTGTAGCTGCTCTCCGGCGAATCCTCGGTGAGGATATCTGTCGGTCTCCCGACAATGTATGTTTTGAAGATGAGTGTTTCGGGCGCCGAGCCATCCGCGTTGAAAACCCTTCCTATGAGTGCGTGCGGCTCATGACCTGGAAGGGGCGTAACCGTAGGTGTAGGCGTGATCGTTGGTGGCACAGTGTCTGTTGGTATGGGTGTCTGCGTCGGTGTGGCTGTCCGTGTTGGTGTCGGCGTTGGCGTGTTTGTCGGCGTGATAGTGGGTGTCCCTGTGGGGGTCGGAGTCATCGTTGGCGTCTGGCTGGGCGTCGGCGTGGGGGATGCCGTCGGGATACTCGTCGGCGTCGGAGTATATGTGGCAGGCGGAGGAGTCGGCGAGGTAGTGGAAGTGGGGGTTGGAGTAGGGGTGGACCCCCCGCTGATATGCAGATTAACGTACACGCCGTACGGAAACGGGCTATCATCGGGATCGTTTGAATATACCCAAAGCCGCTCATCGTAGTCCCCGGCGCTCATCCCCGATGAGTTTACCGTCAGGCCGACCACTGCCGAACCGGAGGGAGATATGGTTATCGGGTAAGAGGAGGGAGGGTTGACCGTCAACCAGCTATCGCCGTCCCTTTTGACGATAGTGCTTATCTGAAGGTCGGCATTCCCGTCGTTGTAAATGGTGAAAGAGGCATTTTCAACGGCAAAAACTACATCCGCATAGCCGGTACTGCCGGGTGATACCGTCACAGTCGGGTCGCCGGATGTCGCTGTCTGAAAACTTCCGTCGCCATCAAGATCATGATAGAACTGAGCGCTTGTAATGGTACCGTTGCTGCTCGCCGATGAGGAGACATTTAATTTGACGAACAGATTGATATTGCTCAAGTCCGATATGTAAGGTATCCCGTCGCTGAGATCAACCGCGACGCGCTTGCCATCATTTATGGCAAGATTGGTTCCACCATCTTGTTCTATCGGATAATATGAATTCCAGTTGGGGCTTGAGGTTGTACCCACTCCCCCGCTATAAGTCAATCGGCCGCGTTGAGAGTGATTGAGGCCGCTGACGGCATAGAGACGAGAACGATAGTTATCCCGATCGTCGTTGTAATAGGCAACGCCGAAACAGCTGTTGTTGGCTTTAAAGTAATCGTATCCCACCCACATGAATCCAGTGCTCCCCGTTCCCGTGCTGTTATACGTACCCCAAGAGCCCCAGGAATTGGCGATGAGAAAAGCGCCGTAACGGGTGGTTGATCCATCGTTATAGGATCTGTTGTCGTCATATCCGACAATGGTCATGGCGTGGCTGCCCTTGTAGGTTTCGCCGGAATGAGAGAAGAGCACGCCGTTCTGGATGCCGCGGCTCGCGTTATTATAGAAGGTCGGGTGCCAATTGGAATAGACATCGGTCTGTGTCGCGGCAACCTGACCGTTGGCCAGGAGCTGCTTTATTGCGGCAACACCTGAATCTGACGTGCCGCTGATCGTGTTTACTTGTTGAGTCCTCCTCCTGAACGCTTCAATCCAGGCGGCCTCGGAAGGCCATGTAGTGTAATCGCTTTGCGAGTAAGGCATCAGGTTCCAGCTACAGCATCCCACATCGTTAGTACGCGCGACAACATACTGTGTATACGAGCCGTTGTCCTGACCCCCGTTAACAAGGTTATACATGAAGGCGGGGCTGTTAATCTGGTCGTTGTCTCCCCCGGAAACATTCAGATTCTCATCCCTGGCTTGAGTATACGTATTGAGGTAGTAGCAGGATGCCCATGCCGTGCACGACCCCTGACCACCCTGGCTTCTTATCGGGGGAAAATATTGAGATATGGTGTTGTCCACCGCGGCCGGGACGGTCTCTTGCCCCTGCAGGATCGCCCTTTCGATGGAGAGTTCGGCAGGGGATACATGGTCGATTTCGACAACCCTGCCTGAAAGATAGTCGATCTCCGCCTGAGTGGGCGGGCGACAGCCCATCCCCGGTTCTTCTCCGGGTTCTGTTGTCTGTGCGCCCTGGTCAGAGGGTGGAATGAATGGTTCTATCCCAATGACACCTTGCAGCCCGGCCAGCGTCTGCACTTCTTCCTGATATAGCGCCGCCAACAGTTTACCCTCCGGCGCCAAAGTCAGGATACTACCGCCTGCGGATTCAATGGACTCCCGCAGGGAAGCGAGATCGGCATCGCCGTCAATCTCAACCCAGACAAGGATTTGTCCGCTCAATAATTGTTTCGCCTTGGCGAAATCAGCGCGTTGGATGGCCGGCGGTTGCCCCTCAGTAATAGCGCAATTTTGCAGGGCTGGAAGTGCCACATTAGGATTAGCGACGGAAACCGACCTGTTGAAATTCAGCGTTAAGGGTTCTATCCGGATATCCGGGACAGAGATCGGCGTCGGTGTGCGGGTAGGCGTGTTTGTCACCCCTCCTGTCGGAGTCCGCGTCGGCGTCTGGGTCGGCTGACCGGGGTGGAAATAGCTGTAGAGGAACTCATCCCAGTGCGTGCCCGCACAGAAATCCAAATTAGCAGGTGTTCCACTGGCGTTGATATAGTTCTGATAAACCGAAAGCTCGGATTCCGGGAAGAAGATTGAGGCGCCGTAGGTGCCCGCGTCGAAATTGTAGCCGCCCGAACTCTGATGATTCTCTAATCTGACAAAGTTGCCCCCTGCACTACCTAGCGCATTGATCACGCCTGTGGCGGCGTTGTTTACCGTAGAATTCGTGATATGCTCGTTGATTTCATAGCAGAGGTCTTTCAAATCCAGGAAGATGTTAGACTGTGTCATTGTGTTGCCCGTATCGTAATATGCGAACTTCTGCGAGTGATTACGCGCGGTCTGAAGGTTCGTAAGGATGCTCCCTATATTGTTGATCAACGCATTCGCGAGCGTATCCACGGCGCTGCTCACACTCCCGGTGTACGACGATCTCAGCACGGAAATGGTTGCTCCATTTGATCCCATGCTGTTGAAGTACGCGTTCGCAATCGACGTCGCCAGGCCTTCTCCGCTCGTGGAGGCGGTGATGCCGTTGAGATAACCTGTTTCCCAGCTTGTCCCGGAGGTGTAGGTCCAGCCCTCGTTTTCACTGGCGACCACATAATCGCACGAAGTCCTCACCTCTTCATCGATCTCTATCATCTGCATGAGGCAGGCATCGAGATCAAGAACCTCAAAGCTGCGGCCTATGGCGGAAGACAGATGGCTGCATCCCTGACCGAGTTCGTTGATGGAGAGGTAGCTACCATTATCATCAAAACATATACCCGTGATAACCGGCTCTTCCCCTCCTGAAGTCAAACCAGTCGGATGGATGCCCCCGCCATGGTTGAACATGATAAGGGCGTAGTGATTGGCGCTTGCCCGGCCATGCACGAAATCAATAAATCTATTGAGCGTAGTGACGTCTCCGGTGTCCATCTCGGCGCCGGATAACCCGATGTCTGTCGCGGTCCAGTAGTCCACGTTGTGGGTGTAGCCGTTGGTCCAGTCGCTGTTGTTCTTCATCTTGAATACCCTGTCTTCACCCGATACGTGATCCCAGAGGACATATGCCGTGAAATTTGTGTTTGCGGCCTGCTGGGCGATAGCCCGGAATTTTGCCTCGCAGCCGCCTTCGAGGCTGCTTCCACCACCTGCCCCGTTGCTCATGTAATACAGCAGGATCCAGGAGCCGCTCGTGCCCACCGTAAAACAGGGATTCTCATCCCTGGTATTATTTGATTCGCTGGTCTCGGGAACGGCACTCAACGCATCGGCGAAGCCGTAGATACGGTGTGAACCAAGTGTCGCCGTCACAGGTCCGTAGTAGACGACAGCCGTCTGGCCTGCACTTAATCCGCTGGTGTAATCATAATAGCTCGAGGTGGAGTCATATTGGATGTTCACTCTGAAGGGAGGCGTCGTGCCCGAACCCGTGATTTGGAATTTGAAGCAGGCGTATATCTGCTGCCCCTCGGTAACCGTTGTCAAAGGTGTAAACACATCGGTTCCGACAGCCGGATAACAATCGAGCGCAGCGAGGTCGAGTGTGCCACCCTGCTCCTGAACGGAGATATTCTTGGTATAGGCGTTGTCACTCTCATTGCTCTCACTGATGCGGCCGTCGTAGTCAACTTCAATTGTAATCGTGTGCGCGCCGGCGCTCAGGCTGCCGATGTTGTAATCCGCCACCATGAACCAGTCACCCGGATCGGCCTGATCCGACGGTGTGCTCCACGATGTTTTCACCGATCCGTCCACGAGAAGCCGCGTGTAGAATGTCTGGCTGACGCCGCCGGCCCCGTTATTTGTAGCAGCCCAGTCCACGTATAGCGTGTCGGTCGTGTAGAGCGGACTGTCATCCGTGGTTGTGCCGGTAATCTTGGACACGACTATCTCATCGGACCATCCGTGTTCTGCTCAACAGGAAATTAGACTTTCTTCACAGCTCAGTTTTGTATGATCTCCCTCCATGGTCCTCATGGTTTGTGATCTCACACAGCGTCCGAGGTTAGCAGCCCTTCTCCTGTCTCTTGCATTCTGCAGCTTTC
>JAPLCW010000149.1 GCA_026392015.1 Candidatus Auribacterota bacterium
CGACATTACTGTTCAGGAGCCGGAATCCAGGAGTCAGAATTCAGAATTCAGGAGACAGGAGATAAACGTTTCCTTGAAATGCCGTTATTCTTAATTCTGTATTCTGGATTCTGTATTCTTGCTTTTCCATTCTGGCTCCTGGCTTCTGACTACCTGAGTAGTTACATTTAACAGTAAAGCATCAGGGTCAGACCTTTACTATACACTAACAAGTTTGTTGTGAATCTGTTTCGCCCTTTTCTCCAATTTTCGATCTTCCAACATCTGCTTCTCAAGGCGCATATGATTATTCGTCACCGCAGCTCCGCCAATCCCACCCAATTCACCTCCCAATTTCTCGAGAGGCCTATAGCTCATGTTCAACAGATAACTCATCTCAATCAGTACCCGCCGCACCTCTTTATGTGGCGAGCGTGCCTTCAAGAGCTCCTCGGGTTTCACCCCGTACTCCTCACCCACCACCCGCGCAATCTCCCCCACAGGAATAACACCCCTTAGCGATCTCACCTGCGGCTGATCTCTTCTCGTCCATGCTTTCCCATCTATAAACGTCTTCTTCACCCACTCAATGAAACTGTCCGTCCCGAGCACTGCTTCCGCCCGTGCTTCTGCGAGCGGATTCTTTACCCATTTTCGTATCCGCCTCCACCACGATCGCCTTGAATCTTCCCTGATACAGATGCCCCGCCCGGTGATGCCGCAAATAGTAATATGCCGTATAGGCCGTGTTGAACCGCTGCATGAATCTGCTCAGGTTCGCATCAAGGGTTCTCAATGAAAAATGGAAGCGATTGCTCATCAGCACATAGCAATGCACTTCCACCTTGAATCTCTCGATACTCTCTTTTAATGCCCGGAGAAATCGTATCCTGTCTTTGTCGTCCCGAAAGATCTCCCCCCGCTCGTTCCCGCGGCTCGCCCGGATACTCAATCCTCAGTGGTCTTGCCATGCTCGCACGATATCAAATACACTCCTCTTAGTGCATAGTAAAGAACTGACGCTGATGGTTGCCTGAGAGTATTGACAAAACCTAGGTATTGACTTTTTGAATGACAAGTGGGATATTATTTTCTAGCAGAAGGCTTTGGCTGGAAAGTGTTGCACTTGCTACTGGCTAATGTGGGCGCTAAACCGCAAAGGACGCAAAGAAAGAATTTAAACCACAGAGGCACGCCCCTAATGGGCCCCTTGCGGGAGGACACAGAGATGAATAATAAAAAAGACAATAGAAGTAAAATGCTGATTTCTCTGTGTCTCTGCGGTAAAAAGAACATTGTTTAACTTTGCGCCTTTGCGGTGAAAAAAGGAGGAAGGAGAATGAGAAGATTGACAGTGCTAGTTGTAAGCGCGATGTTCGCGGTCGGGATGGCCGGGATAGCCGTTGCCGGGAGCCTGGATTCCCCAGGTTTGCCCCCGGCGGGGAGCGGGATGTACACGATCGATCAGGTCTATAATTATCTGAGTGCAGGGACGGCGCCGACGGCCTGGAGTTATTTCCAAGGGCCCGCCACCGGGCCAACGGTCAGCACCATGAAGACCATGAAGCAGATAGTTGAAGCCGTCCAAACCCCGTTCGCCCAGTGCGACGCGACTGCTGCCAATGTTGAGTCGGGCAAGAAGTTCTTCAGCACGCAGTCGGGAAGCTGGGGAGTACAGACGGGGACAGCGTATATACCCCCAACCCCAACCTGGTACGTACAATATGGTCCAGCTGGGGCGGGTCTGATTGTCAAAATAGGATCTTCACCCGGCATGTACGTTGCCAGGTGGACGGATAATGCCGGCACCGACTTCGGCGCCACGAAAAACCAGACCGCAGCGATGAGCTGGGCAAGCGGGCTTAGCTGGTTAGGGAAGGCATCCGGCTGGAGACTGCCGTCAATGTACTCTGAGATGGCCAGCGTATGTGCGAACAAGAGTAGCCTGGGCGCCTACGTCGCCTCCGACACTTGGGGCGACTACACCACCCAGGGGGGTTGCCCGAGCAGTGGCTGCGCGGGGCGGTTCTCCGACTGCCAAGTCAATTGCGGATACCCCTGTTCGTACAGTACCTATGTCCGCGCGGTCCGGACCGCCGAGTAACCGGCGTTTTGACATTTTGACTATTCGCAGGTGGGCGGGCGTTGCGCGCTTTCCCACCTGCGAAGATAACTCCGGATCTTCGTGTAAGAAGATCCTTGCTCTTTAAGCCGGAGCCCGATGGAACCGTTTGGACAAAGCTTATAGCCCAGATAAGCGATGAGATCCGAGTGTTTTGCCGGCGAAAGTTTTTTGGTAGCCCGACGTCAGTGTGTACCGGCTCAGCATCAGGAAAGCATCAGGAAAGCATCAGACCTTTACTCTCCACTAACAAGTTTGTTGTGAATCTTTTCACCCGTTTCTCCAATTTTCGATCCTCCCGCATCTCCCTCTCGCATCAAAGGGAGAGGGGATAGTGAACTCGTGTCCGCACCATGGTTGATGAATAGATCAGGTTAGCGGTGAAGGAGAAAAAGATGAGGAAGTTACTTATGATGATGGCGGTTGTGGGTGTGATGTTGATTGCGGGATTATGCGGCATGGCGGTTGCGGGGAATCTTGGATCTTCTGGTCCCCCATCAGCGGGAGGAGGGATGTACACGTTCCTGGAGATATACGATTACCTGAACTCAGGGACTGTGGTGCCCACTCCCGGCCCATTCCGAATACCGAGCGCCGGCCCCGGTTCTACGATGAATACATTGAATGAGATCTACGGGGCCATCAAAGCGAAGTTCGACGAATGCGGGGCGACTGCCGCCGATGTGAAAGAGGGCAAGACCTTTTTCTCTACGCTGTCGGGAAGTTGGGGGGTTCAGACTGGAACGTGGGTAACTCCAACCCCAATTCCAACCATAATCCCAACCCCAACTATAACCCCAATCCCAACCGTAACCCCAACCATAACCATAACCCCAACCATAACCCCAACCATAACCCCAACCCCAACCACAACCCCAACCCTAACCCCAACCAGAACCCCAACCCCAACCAGAACCCCAACCCCAACTATAACCCCAACCATAACCCCAACCATAACCCCAACCCCGACCATAACCCTAACCCCAACCATAACCCTAACCCCAACCATAACCCCAACCCCATGGGCGACATTAGACGCAACCAACTGCAACGCCACTTCCGGCTGGCACTGGCTAAACAACGCCTGCTGGTCGGACGCGATCGCGGATTCGGTATCCTGGAACAAAGGGGTCAGTGATGACAACTCCAAGACCGGAACCTATACCTGCAACAGCGGGGGCACGTTGAAAAGCCGGATGCAGGCAGCGGTGGCCGGGCGCTGGTCTGAGATCGTAACGCAAGTCAATCCTCATAATTCAAAGAACTACTGTCAGGGAAACAATTCCACATGCGTGGATACCCTCCCTGACGGCGCATCCGGCAAGCCTTACATCTCGGCCCTGGCCATTGCCGACTGCGTGGACAGGACCAGAGACATAGGACCCGACATTATAGGATCTCCGGATAATCAGCTGGAGCGTTCAAATATTCTGTATGCTTGGGCCACGGCAACCGGACATTCGGCTCTTCCCGCGATAAGGTATGGCGGAGCCGATAACGAGTTTAATTCCGCCTGTGGCATCGCGGGTGGCATGTTCTATCAGAACACATCGTCCCTTGCACCAGGCACAAACTACTGCTGGGCTGCCGCCTGCGGCGACCCCACCGATTTCTGGCGCATGTTGGCGTGGGCACTGGGCAACTATTCCTGCTCCAACCATACCACCGACTACACATCGGACTCGGTCTTCACCAACACCTCGTTTCGCGTGGTCGTGCGGCCGTAGGAAATGAGGTAAAGATATCGTGTTGAACCGCTACATGAACCTGCTCAGGTTTGCCTCTAGGGTTCTCAATGAAAATTGGAAGTTATTGCTCATCAGCACACAGCAATGCACTTCCGCCTTGAATCTCCCGATGTTCTCTTTTAATGCCTGGAGAAATCGTATCCTGTCCTTGTCGTCCCGAAAGATCTCCCCCCGCTTGTTCCCGCGGCTTGTGACGTGCTACCAGGCGCCCGGATACTCGATCCTCCTCTTAGTGTAGAGTAAAGGTTATGAACCCTGATGCTTTTCTGCCCCGGATGCTTTTCGCAAACTTCAAGATCCAAAATTCAAAATAGATTCCGGGATAGCAGTAAGGATTAAGCCGTACGCTATAAGCAAACTGCTTACTGCGTACCGCTTACCACTTACCGATGACTTGAGTTTTGAAGTTTGAAATTTCGGAACGCGACAAATGTGTGTTTATCCGCCGTTCCAGGGTTAACGGGTTCTTACCACCTGAGTTGTGGTATAATATAGTTTGGTTTAGCGGGCTTATTTGTCCAGATGCTCGAACCAATTTCTGATATATTCACCGCTCCCACCTACGAGCATTTCAAGAGTTATGCTGACGAGCACACTATTGATCCGATCGAAGCGTACCGTGACAACGGCTGTCCTCCTCAGCGGTCTCATCCACTCATTCAGTAACCTGCACAGGTTCCTGAGTCGATACGTAGGGGGTCTGGAACAGCTCGCACTCACTATCCTCTCTTTGGTACTCCGCCACCTCCCTGCAAATGTGCCATTGATCATCACCTTTGACGATACCAATGTTCGAAAAACCGGCCAGAAGATTTTCGAAGGAAGAATAAGTGTAAGGGGTCACTTATGGGGGGTACATCGCTTAATATGTCATTCCTGCACTTCGACTGCGCTCAGTGTAAACTCGAGCAGGAATCCAGGTTTCATACTGGATCCCCGCTTTCGCGGGGATGACAAGTGAAAGGGATACCCCCCAAGACTGACCCATTACGAATAAGTCTCAAATTTTGAAAATCAGTATTAGTAGGATTAGATGGATTAGATGATCACATCGGTTGGTTAGCAACTAGTCAGAGCAGAAAGGAGGGCAGGAAATAATAAAAACTGTGATGAAGATAGGTCGCGGATAATTGGAAATCCGTGCCGGGAGCATGAGTTTCGGTGTTTCGTGACTGGATTTCCCTTGGTAATTTGTGCAACAGAAAGGGGTGTAAGATGAAAAAACTATTTATGGGATTAGCAATCGCTATCTCTTCGACTTTCGGCTTGTCTGATGCACTAGCGGCAACAGCTGAAGTTCTTGTTGTTGCTGGTGGTGGGGGGGGCGGTGGCCCCTTTGGTGGTGGGGGTGGTGGCGGCGGTATTGTGTATAGCCCTAACATGGTTATTACACCGGGTTCTGGTTACAGCGTGGTTGTGGGCGGCGGTGGTGCGGGTGGGCCTGCAAACGACGATGGAGGAACGGCTGGAATGGGCACAAGTGGGAGCAATTCAAGTTTTGCCGGATTGCCAACAGCCATAGGAGGAGGCGCAGGATGTGGATATATAGGCAGTACAAGCACTAACGCTCTTAATGGAGGTTCGGGAGGCGGCGGTGGTGGTACTAATGGGGGATCAACAAGTTCTGGTGGAACAGGAACCTCAGGACAAGGCTTCAATGGTGGCAATGGAGGGCAACCCGGAGACCACGCGGGAGGTGGGGGCGGTGGCGCAAGCGCGGCAGGAGAAGCCGCGGGAGCCGGTAACACCACCGCGGGAGATGGCGGTGCAGGAACCGCATATTCGATCTCGGGCAGTGCTGTGGTTTACGGAAGCGGGGGCGGTGGTGGTGATAGAAATACATCCACTCCCGGTCTTGGCGGTGATGGTGCGGGTAATGGCTCTAATAGCACTGGCGCTGCTCCAAGTGGAATCGCCAACCGAGGCGGTGGAGGCGGTGGGGGCGGTTATTCCGGGGGGGTCAAAGGTTCTGGCGGAGCCGGCGGATCCGGCATCGTCATAGTGAAATATGCCACTGCAGACTTTAGTACTTGCACTGGAGGAACAAAAACAACAGTTGGCAATTATACAATTCATACTTTTACAAGTAGTGATACATTTACGGTGGGTGAGGCGCCGACTCCAACGCCCACGATGACGCCTACTCCAACATTAACACCCACGGTAACGCCCACACCAACCAAAAGCATGGAGCCTTCCGGGCTTCCGTCGGCAGGGAGCGGGATGCACACGCTCCAGCAGATATATGACTACCTGAACTCAGGGATAAAGACAACACCTGCACCCAGTTTCCGGGAACCGGTCGCAGGTCCCGGACCGACCATGAAGACGTTGGAAGAGATTTACCAGGACATCCAGGCGAAGTTCGACCAGTGCCCCGCCACGGCCGCTAATGTGGATTCAGGAGTAAAATTCTTCTGCACACGGCCGGAGAGTTGGGGTGTCCAGACGGGAACACGATAAGACTCTGGTTTTGCACAAATTTGAGTCACTGCTCAGGAGCCGGCATTCAGGAGGCAGGGTAATGGGTTACTTATTGGTGGCAGCCCTTTCACTTGTCATCCCCGCGAAAGCGGGGATCCAGTATGAAACCTGGATTCCAGCTCGAGTTTACACTGAGCGCAGTCGAAGTGCAGGAATGACATATTCAGCAATGTACCCCCCATAAGTGACCCCTTACGAGTCAGGGCCAGGAGTTGAAATGAGGACGCCCGCGGTGCCATTTGATGAATTGGGCTACGGCGATGTTTCCAAGTTAACGCAGTTACCCTAAGAGGTCAGCAAGCTACCGGAAGCTTATGCGCGATCCATTCCGGATTCTGGTTCCTAATTCTGACTAGCGGAAGATATCAGGGGCAGTCCTTTACTCTACACTCACATGTTTGTTGTGAATCTGTTTCACCTGTTTCTCCAATTTCCGATCTTCCAACATCTGCCTTTTTCCAAATGGAAGAAGAACGATCGGGAATTGAGTAGGGACACGATATCTCATTATGGGGCAGGATGTTACAGAATTTTCATACCCCAAAATAGGCCCTAAATTTGCACATCAATTTCCAAATCGAGAAGATATCGTGGCCTGACGCCATCGGCGACATCTGCGCCCGGGAATTAATGGGAACTCGATGAGGGCCTTGTTTTACTCCGCGAGCGGAGCGTCGGCCGGAGACTGTGCATCGGCGGGAATCTGCGGTTCTCCCGGGGGTTGTGGCTCAACTTGGGGTTGCGGCTCGGCCTGAGGCTGCGGTTCCGGAGTGGATGGCTCGCCGGGTTGGACCTGCTGCTTCCTAAGCCCGAGCTCTATTTCCTTATCGCCGCGATCGACGAACTCCAGCTTTTCGGGGATCCGGATGGAGTTGCCGTTCAGCATGAGGAAGATGGGCGTGTATCCAGCCGGAATCTCGATCGCGACGCGCCCGATATTTGTCTTTCTTTTAAAAATCCTCACGTCGCCGCTATCGAAATAGGAATCGGGGGCGTGGTAAATTTTTCTGAGTATGTAGCGATTGTCTATGGTGTTGAGCGGATCGCTCTGCGAAAGCGACGGATGCACGTCCGGATTCACAGGCTTGTCCTCGATAGATTCCGGCTCGCCCACAGGGTTTCCCGGGGCTGCCAATTGCACCCTGATTCCCGGGTAGGGTTCGTTGCTGAACTCGAACCGCAGCGGGTCGATCCCCTTCTGGTCGAACGCCTCAATCTCGCTGACAACCGCCTCGGAGGTTGAGGAGCTGATTGAGAATTTCCTGCGCGAGTGCCGCAGCGTCACGAGGAACTCTCCCGGAGTTTCGCCGAGCGAGTATGTCACCATCTTCCCCCGCGCGACAAGTTCGGCAGACATGGACTCCATCATCTTCCTGCAGTCCCCGATCGAGCATTTCCGCGCCACATTCCGGCCCACATCCGGTTTCTCGCCGCCCCAGAGGCCATCCACGGGACAGCCCGCGGAGATGAGCGGCGACGATGGTTGAAGCGTGTAATCGCCGGTTTCCGGTTTTACAAAGAGCGGGTCGGCCTTGATCGGCGCGATGCCGGCGTCGCATCCGGCTTGATCCATTTTATTATTCCAGAACGCATTGTTGCTGAGAGCCGGGGCGGAGCCCGCGCCCGCGTGCACGCCTAACTTTGCGCCTACGATTAAATTATTGAATATTTTGGGGCCCGGAGCGTACCATGTCCAGATTCCGGGGCCGCCCTGCTTCACCACGGTATTGCAGATAATCGCGGGGCATGAAGAGTTGCAGCATATTGATCCCCCGTCGAGGAGGTTATTAATGATCAGAGCGGAGTTTCCACACACGTGTATGCCCATGATCGTGCTTCCTTTGATAGTGCAATCGACCACGCCCATGAACGCCCCGTGTGTGTCAATCCCCACCTTGCCGCCTATGATTGTGAGGTTTGAAAGAAGCGAGTCCTGCGCTCCTGTAACAACAGCGACCTTTCCGGTTCCGTCTATAACGGTTTTTCCCCCCGGCGCCCCGACGAGCGTCACCCCATCCTTCAGAACGATCTGCTCGGCGAAAACGCCCTCCGGCAGGTTGATGACATCGCCGTCATGGGCGCTGTCAATCAGAGCCTGGATTGACGGCGCGGGCTGACCCTCGGATTGCGCCAATGCCATAGGGACACCTAACGGAACGAAAAACAACCCCGACAGCGCAACGAGCAATGAAGAGCTTTTTATAATTGCACCCCTTTCGAACTATTGATATAAACTAAAACACTTCTTCTCCCAGAAACTCGCAACTCGAAACCCGAAACTTGTGTTGCCGTAGTAATGGTCGGATCTACTGAACGCTGCTCGAACCTATTTTGAGCGGCGTTCAATAACCGCTTCCAAGTAAGTATAGTAAATCCGGCGGAGATTCCCCAAGCAATTATTGAGTCGTAAAAGTAAAGGCAGCTTCTCGCCCGGACA
>JAPLCW010000080.1 GCA_026392015.1 Candidatus Auribacterota bacterium
GATGGATACACAGATGAAAAAATTAATCACAGTAGCTCTGGGTTTTATGTTGATGGTCGGCCTGTCCGGTTTGGTTGTGGCCGGGAGCCTTGACTCACCGGGGGCACCCTCAGCGGGGAGCGGGATGTACACGCTCCAGAATCTGTACGACTACCTGACGAGCGGCGCGGCGCTCACGGTGCAGAGCAGTTTCCAGGAACCCACGTCAGGGCCAACGGTCGGCACCATGAAGACAACAAGGCAGATCGGTGATGATATAGCAGCGCTGTTTGGCCAGTGCCCCGCCACGGCTTCTAATGTGGAGTCAGGAGTAAAGTTTTTTTGCGCACTGCCGGGAAGTTGGGGAGTTCAGACGGGTACGGCGCAATTAATGCCGACACCAACGCGAACAGCAACACCCACACCACCCAATTATTTTGGGTCTGGTTCGGACGGCGATGTGACCATATCCTCTAACACTCAACTTGCAGTCCTGAATAAAAATGGTGCCTATGATGGCGATATGGTTGTTATGAACTACAATTCTTTAACCATTAATTCAGGGGCAACATTAACCACAGAGCAACCATGCAGAGGATTGCTTGTTTACGTTAAAGAAAATTGCACTATTAATGGCGGATTATCCATGACAGCAAGAGGTGCAAAAGCAAATCCTGCTGTAGCTGGTGCATCCGATAACGCTGCTGTATCTTCTACAGGTATCAGGCTCCCAGTATTTAAATCTGGTGAAGTGGATACACTTGCTGCTGTTGATTTCGCCGGATGTGGAAATGCGGCAGTAAATGCTGCTGCAAATCAATCAGGAATCAGTGGCAATGGTAAGATATTCATTATCAATAGAGCAGGTGCATCTGGTGCGCCAGCAAGGATACCCCCTACTAATGAAAATGGGTACTCTGGTTCGAATGGCGGGGTAGGGCAGTCTGGTGGCGGTGGAAGTGGGGGAAATGGTGGCAATCAACAAACTACCGTAGGTTCTGGTTCTGCGGGTACTTGTTTTTCCGGCGGTTCAGGTTCTGGTGGGAAGCGTGAAACGTCAACTCCTGTTGCAAATGCAGAAGAATATGGTGGAGCTGGGAGTGATGGACAGTGGAATGGTACCCACGCGGCGGGTGGCGGCTCCGGTAATCCCGGTGGTGCCGGCAAAGGCGGAGGTCCTTCAGGGGGTAATGGTACTGGAGGTTTATTGATTCTTGTCGTTGGTGGCAACTTAACGATGGGTTCCTCCGCTTTAATTTCATCTGATGGGACGGCATCCCCCGATGAGGCCGGTTGCGCCAATGGTGGTGGCTCCGGAGGAGGGAATATCTTAATTCTACATGCAGGCAGTTATACCCCTGGAGGAACAATACAGTGTAAGGGTGGTGGACCCAGTATCTCTGCTTTTGGGAGTGGGGGTAAGGGAGGAGATGGCTCTATTATACTTAGCAGTATAGCACCGGTTAATTAAACAGATGATGGTTAAAAGGGGGCGGCTAAAGACCCCTTGTCCCAAAAAGCAGGATGCCAAAGGATGATAGTATAACAATGGGTCAATTATGGGGGGCCACCTACGGGTGGGATGTTCAAGACACCTCGTAGGTGGCCATGGGGCGCTGACGATACCCCCCGTAACTGAGAAGCTGTGGAAAAATCGTCTTGTAGGGGTCGGAGCCTTCGGCAGGCTCAGGACAAGTTTTATCCAACCCGCCCCGTAGGGCTCGATAAATAGAGCCCCTACAGCCTATGGGTTGCAGAAAGGGATGGAATCCCAGTTTTTTCACACCTTCTGAGGCAGTACATATTATAGGCTTATCCCTTTGACATCGATGATGGATCTGGTAGTGTTGACGAATGGTGTGACTTGGGTTTCCTAAGACGTTGCGCGAGTTTCAGGAACGTTTCGCGGGTGAGGACGAATGTTAGGAGTATCTGATCCGGTCTCGTGGCCTGATGGGATCATTTGTCCTCGTTGCCAAGGGTGTCAGTTTTGGCGGTGGCCCCGGCGGTAGCTGCACCAGTGCAGAGCATGCGGTCTTGAGGTGTTGCCGACGTCGGGGACTCTGCTGCAAGATTCGCACATGTCGACCCGGGAGTGGTTCTGGAGTGCGTATCTGATGGCCACTCACACGCCGGGTTTGAGCGCCGGGCAACTTCAGGGGCAGTTGGGTTGTAGCTACAAAGCGGCACTGATTTTATGACTCCGGCTGGACAAATGATGACATTCATTATCATTGCCGTCGCGTTATTCGCATCTTCCATTGCCGATGCCGTACCCACCCATTCTCCCTTTCCTCAGTGCTATGATTATTTATTCTCCCCCGATTTGGAGAGGAGTGCCTCCCTCCCGCAGGCGAGGATGGCTAAGCCTAAAATCGGCAATATTATCAAAGGCCATAATTTGATCTGGGGGGAGAATATAGGATGGATCAATCTCAAGACGACGCGCGCAGATTTAAAAATCGGTTCTAACATATTGGCGGGTTGGGTATGGGTGGAGAACTGCGGCTGGGTTTGCCTCGGCGAGGGGCATCCTTTGAATGGAAAGCGCTACGTCAATAGTGGCGCCTGTGAATGGGGAGTCAATAATGATGGCAAGGGTACGTTGTCGGGTTTTGCCTGGTCTGAGGTAACGGGCTGGATCAGTTTCCGCACCGGTCATTCGCAGGTGTCCCTGGATGAGACCGGTCAGTTTTACGGTTATGCGTGGGGAGAGAACGTAGGGTGGATGCATTTCGGGCCCGGCAGGACTGTGCAGTATCTTGCGGAGGCCGATCCCGGGCCATGGAGAGAGATCGAGGATAAATCGAGAATCATGCTAGCCCGGGGATCGGAAGATTTTGAAATATGCAGCGGCTCTGTTCCCGTAACAGGCCTGAATAACAATCATGAAAGATATAACAAGTATGGATGCACTCTCTGTCTGCTTAAAACAGGAAGAAATGATTTCTGCGTCCATATCTGGTGTTGCGATACGCCGGTTTATATAAGCAGTCTCTCCAGACTTTTTCCCATCCGCGCCCCGCCACCGATGCTCTCATCTGATCTATTTATCAAGCAGAGATTAGCATTATCCAAATATTCGTAACATAGTTCATTGTAGGGGCTTGACCCTTCGGCAAGGTCCCTTCGACTGAGTGTATACTGAGCGTAGCCGAAGTGCTCAGGGTCTTCGACAGGACAAGTTTTATCAAGCCCGTTCTCAATCTGGGTTCGATAAATTGAACCCCTACAGTAGGCAGATGAATAATTCAAGAAGAACTACGATAAAAAGTTTAAAGTCGAAAACCAAAAGCAAAAAGCGAAAGGATGGATACACAGATGAAAAAATTAATCACAGTAGCTCTGGGTTTTATGTTGATGGTCGGCCTGTCCGGTTTGGTTGTGGCCGGGAGCCTTGACTCACCGGGGGCACCCTCAGCGGGGAGCGGGATGTACACGCTCGGAGCCGACGTCGGGGCCCGGGTCCACGATGAAGACGACGAGGGAGATCGGGGATGACATTAAATCCCTGTTTGACCTGTGTGCAACAACGACTGCCGCAAGTGTGGAATCGGGGAAGCCATTCTTCTGCACGCAGCCGGGAAGCTGGGGATTTCAGACGGGAACGGCGCTATTAGCACCCACACCGACGCCGACACCGACACAGACGCCAACACAAACGCCGACGTTCACGCCAACCGCAACCGCAACCCCATGGTGTGCAGAAAATGGCGGCTACTGGTCAGAAGACGACTTGGGTGGCTATGGTTGCTGGTTTTTAGGGGGAACGTACGGGGGGAATTGCAACTCCGAATGCGGGCTGAAGGGCTTAGTCTGCAGGCAGTCTAATTGGAACGACACGGGCTGCTTGATAGGGACCCACTTTGGCATGCATGGGACTTGTCAGACCGCATCTGAAACGAGCAGGCCAGGAATGCCGTTGGACGGAAGTACTGAATGGTACAGGATTTCGGTCAACCAGGATTGTGCGGCAAATATACACCCTGGATCGGTACGACTTTGCGTTTGTGATCAACCGTAGGTCCTGCCGGGTACGTCCTCCCTGTAGTACCATTGCGGCGCGGGAGCCTGCGTGGTTGATCCACTGTCTGACCGCTGCGAAATAGTCAGGGTCAGATCCTGGAAACGAATTTTTCCGTCGCTGGCTAGCCCGACTTTCGCAGATTTTTGATATTTGAGGTTTTTTGTATTTTTCCGAGGCTTATGGATTGATTATATTGAGTGCTTTGGCCGAAAAGGGATTTTTACCCCCCTGTGTGGAGACCTACCCTCTGGATTTTAGTTGC
>JAPLCW010000163.1 GCA_026392015.1 Candidatus Auribacterota bacterium
CCACGTTGTTGTTTCCGCCATGCTTATCTGCGTGGGATGAATCAGGCAGAGCGACGCGCTGCCGGCGGGCGCCCGATAGGGAAATGTCTGGCAGGTTGAGTCCCCGTTCCCCGCGGAATGATCTTCCATTTCCGGCTGCCCTATGACGATGTCCGCGGGATGCGATGGGTTCTCCGTCACTTCGCAGTGGTTCCCGCAGCAGCAGTCGGAGTTCTTCGCGCACGGCGTCATGCTCCATTGCTCTTGGATTGCCTCCGCATTAATTTTGCCCACACGTCCCTCGCCGATGAACATCCATTCGACTATGCCATCGGGGCCTTTGTAGGAAACAGCGCGGAATCTCACATGGCGTGCGCTCACCGCCGGGAGGAATACGATAATTATTTCCCCCTGGCGATCGGTGTTCTGAACAGTTCCCACCTCAGTCCACTGAGCACCGTCTGAGGACACAGAGACAGTGAGCTTGCCCACACAGTATTCCGTTGTTCCTCCCCCGTTGCTGAGGCTCGTGAAATTGATCTCGTGGATATCGCCCAGATCAACATTTATGTCAACTGTCTTGATGTTATTGCCTCCCGGAAAGTAGCCGAAAGAGTTCGTCCATGTGGTGGAGGCCTGCCCGTCGGTGAACTCTGCATTACCGGTGTCGGGGTAGTTCGCATCGGGAGGGATGCTCTTGGTGTATGAGGCGTCGCGGGCCAGATTGTCTTCTTCATGGATCGGCCCCACCTTTGAATAGCCGGATAAGGAGTTCCTGTCAATTCCGAGAATTCGGTTGTTATTCGTATCCGCGATGTACATTGTGTTGTGGTTGTGATCGATCAAAACTCCGCCGGCAAACCGGGAGGCAGAGGCGTTCGTTTTCCTCTGGGAGTTCTGCGCGAAATCCGGTTTGCCGATAACAACATCCGCCCAGAGATCGCCCTCGACGCCCCGCACGGGCTCGCTGACCTTGGCGCTCACAATATTGGATGTCTCTAGTGAGCCGTCTGATCGCGAGGCCGTTATGCGATAGTAGTAAGTGGTATTCTTATCCAGCAGCGCATACTGCGCGAGACCGCTGAACTGCTGATTGGATTCGGGAGCGCGATTTGTGTCGGAGAAGAGTTTGAAATCGAAATTCATGGAGTCTTTGGCAAATGTGTAGTGTGTCGGATTAGAGAATGAGGGACCGGTGCCTCTCTGCAGTTCGTACGAGATCGCATTTTCGGAGGGATCATCCCATTTCAGGACAATCTGAGTCATTGTGGTGGCAAAAACTTTGAGCGTCAGCGAAGAGGGAGGTGTCGGGACCGGCTGAGCGAGAAGATCGGGGACGGGAGGCATCATCCAGATACACGCGAAGATGACAATGGATTTGGCTTGCAGATACTTACGGATTTCTCTCGCGTCCATGTCCGCCTCCTCACTCAGTTAATCGCACTACTTACGTAGTGTGTCAATAGGAAGGCGTGAGATTATCATATCTTCCGGGTCATGTTTGCCCTAACATATTGCCATGCAAGATATAATGATATAAATAGATAAACAAGAAAAGACCGGATATGCCTTCTTCCTTTTGCTGCTACGCATTGCAATCAAAGGAGAAGGGATCGTCTATATGATGGCTTTAATAAGTTTTGGCAATAAGAAAAATGCGGCTCAAGACGGATTATTGTGAGCCCAAGAATCTGACACATCCCCCCCCTGCGAAGGAGGAGGTGCGGAGGGGAGGAGAAACACGACTTTCTGAGAAGTACCCCCCTCCCTGACCCTTCCCTCGACAAGATCCCTTCGACTGAGTTTATACTGAGCGCAGCCGAAGTACTCAGGGTCTTCGACGGGACAGGCTCCCCTCAAGGGGGGAGGGGATAGAGAGCAACTTGATAGGCAGTATCATATTCAAAAGCAGGTCATTACATTGTGTAAGTAGTGGATGTTTTTCACAATAATCCGTCATGAGCCAAAAAATGCCTTTATCCTGGAGCTGGAATCTTGTTATAAAACATACAGGTAAACTAACGTATTTTTTCGGGGATGTGTATGATTAAGGCATAGGAGGGAAAAAATGAGAAGCCGCGTTTGTATTTTTGGATCGGTCTGTTGCGTTATGGTGGTGTTCCTTGCCTCGATGCTGAACGCCCAACTTGCCGGCAGTCCATGGCCGATGTTTCATCACGATGTGAAACACACGGGCATGAGCGGGTATGCCGGGCCATCAGTGCCCCGGCTTGCATGGAGCTATGTGACCGATGGAAAAGTCCGCACTTCTCCCGCGGCAGGGAACAATGGGCTCATATATATTGGCTCGCATTTACATGATAATAATCTTTATGTAATGGACTCTAACGGCACGCTCAATTGGAGCTATTTAGCAAAAGGTGGCGTGAGTTCTTCTCCCGCCCTGGGATTTGACGGGAGGGTGTATGTTGGATCCGATGAGGGTGATAATAATTTCTACACGTTTCACTCGAACGGTTCGTTTTCCTGGAGCTATCTGACAATGAGTTACGTTGATCTTTCTCCCGCATTGGGGAGTGACGGGAGGGTGTATGTGGGCTCAAATTCTCCTGATAATAATTTCTACGTGTTTAATTCAAATGGCTCATTTGTCTGGAGCTATGTGATCATATCAGGGGCATATTCCTCTGCGGCGTTGGGGAGCGATGAGAGGGTGTATGTCGGCGCTGATTATGGGGATGGTAATGTGTACTCATTTAACTCGAACGGTTCGTTCAACTGGAGTTATCTGACGGAATCATATGTGCAATCCTCTCCCGCATTGGGTACCGATTGGAGGGTGTACTTCGGATCTAATGACAATACTCTCTACACATTGAATTCGAACTGCTCATTGGCCTGGAGCTATATCACCAGGCGCGGCGTAATTTCTTCCCCCGCGCTGAGAAGTGACGGGACTATGTATATCGGATCTGGTGATTACAATCTTTACGCAGTGAGCTCGAATTGTTCGTTGAAATGGAGTTATGCGGCTGGATCCAATGTGACCTCTTCACCCGCTTTGGGGGATGATGGTGGGGTCTTTGTCGGTTCCAATTCCGGAGATAATAATCTTTACGCGATTAATTCAAACGGATCATTAAGTTGGAGCTATCTCACGGGAGGTGAAGTGTATTCGTCTCCCGCTCTGGGGGGGGATGGAAAGTTGTATTTTGGCTCTGAGGATAACGCTATTTATTGCATCGAGCAAGTACCTACAGTAACCGCCACCGCGACGCCGACAGAGACCCCGACAAGAACGCCCACACATACTCCTACTCATACCCCTACAAATTCCCCCACGGCGACTCCCACGGAAACGTCAACGCCGACATCCACCCCGCTGCCCACGGCCATGATTGTGGTCAACAACCCCGCGCCGAATCCTGGGACCACGCTTACGGTAGCCTTCCTGCTGACTAAAACCATCACAGGCCCCCCCTTCAATGCGTGGGCGATAGTAATTCTGCCGAATGGGGCTGTTCTGGACATGTTCACGCTGAAGCCGGTGAATTTGAAGAAGCCGGATGCGAAGGCGCGCGGGCTATTGGCGCCGCTCTTTGCGCCAATTCTCAGGGCACTCGTTCCGAACGCGCCGGGTCGGTACGAGTTCGCGGTGCTGTTCTTCGATCAGAAGATCAAGCAGATAACGCGGCGGAGCCAGGCGTTCCTGGATGTGAGCAGCTTCGTCACGATCCAATAACGCGGTATTGACGTCGATCCGAGCTCAGGCGATGAGTATTTGGCTGCCGGTTGGAATTCCCTCTCCGGAACATAGTATTAGGCTACCTGTGGCAGAGGCCCCTGCCTATTAACCGGTGCCGAAATTCATGGAGATGCTTCCGTTCAGTGTTTATGCACCCCGCCTCCTCATAATCCTCGCCAACTGTAGCGTCCGCGCTCGATCACACGCCCCCGCATAGTCAGATTACGGAGTGCGATCATGGAATATCGGAATAGTTCTCATCGGGAATTATCAGGACTTTCCCCACTTTTCTCAGGCGAGAATATGTAATAGCCTGATGGAGAAGAGAATACTACATTCAGCAACTGTTAATGCATAATCGGGCCAGGAACCATATTTTTGTCATGCCTGCGGAAGCAGGCATCCAGGCTAAAAATTATAACGTACACCCGGAGAGTGGATTCCCGCTTGCGCGGGAATGACAATGTATTCGAGTAACAGATGAATGAAACTGATCATCGGGAAAAACGGGGAAAGTCCGAAGGCGCCGGGTTAAACCAGCATAGGGTAGGGGATGAAAGAGCCCTGCATGAAAGGAGTAGCGATCCGTCATGGCCCCGAGTCATGCGTGAGGGAACCGTGAGGTTTTCCACGAAGCGTTGACAGGGGAAAGCGCAGGCAGGCTATTGAGCTCCGAAATCACCAGTCCGGGGTGCCGACCACGTGGACTTGATGGGAAGGCAATACGGGATACGGCGGCAAAGCGAGCCGTGCACCGGCCCCGCGGAGTCAAAGAACCCGTGCATGCGCGGACGCTCTATGCATGGGAACCGGGAGACCCCCGCGATATCCGGGAAGTGCCGGATCGGTCAGGGAAGGCCTGTGGCCAAAATCCTGACGTGAACATCGCGGGGGAGTCGGACATCGGCATAGTACCGATGAGAGCGCCGAACAACGTCGGGCGATCCGACAGCGGAGGCGAAGGAGGGAAGGCCGATGACCAAGGGGAACCCTGACGGGCCGACCGTGACCCGGACACAGATTCGGGAGGAAGCGTTGAGCGGACTCGGCAGGGTACGCATTATGCGTTAGATTGCACCCAAGGTAGGAGCCGTATGAGGTAATTCCTCGCGTACGGATCTGTGCGGGGGGCACCCGGCAACGAGTGTCCCTACCGCGACTGGGAATTATAGGAATTATGAGTTGATAGGAGCGGGGGAATGGGATATATTTAGGCAATCCTATCGGGGGTGCCGGATTCCATGAAGCTGCTCCAATTCCTACTGAGGCTTCTCAAATTTTGTATCGGGCTCTTCCTTATCCCCGCCTGTGCGGCGGTGACCATGGCGTTTTTTCACAGCCTTCTTGGACCGATGAGGTCCCAGCTATGGTTTCTCTGGGGATTCGGCGTGTTCGTGCTTATCTTCGCCATCTTTCAGCAACCGATCAAGACGTACGTTTTTGGCCACGAACTGACGCACGCGTTCTGGATTCTCCTCTTTCGCGGTGAGGTGACGGCGTTCTCCTCGTCATCGAAGGGGGGAAAGGTGGAGGGGACGAAGGGGAATTTCTTCATCGCACTCTCTCCGTATTTTTTCCCGGTCTACACAATTCTCCTCATCGTCCTTTATTTTATCGGAAAGCTGTTCTGGGAACCGGGGCAGTTCACATCCGCCTTCGTATTTCTGATCGGCTTCACGTGGGCGTTTCACATCATTCTCACCGTATCGGTTCTCCTCAAGGGACAGATGGAGGTGAAGAAGAACGGCTATCTCTTCTCGATCACGCTCATCTATATCATGAACGTGGCGGTATTGGGCCTGGTCCTCACTTTTGTAAGCCCTGATTTCACTGTGTCCGACCTGATCTCCGTGTTCCGCGAGAACCTCTCCACCAGCTACGCACGGTTCAACGATGCGCTCGGGAACCTGATCGCGGGCTTCAGGTGATGCACTTGTTTTATCCGGGGTGAACGGCTATAATAACTCTTAAAAGTTATCGGGGTGTAACCGCGGTTATACATCGAATTCAAGGAGGATAGTGATGAAGCTACTGGTGTGCGCGTTAATGTTTCTGATATGCGCCGGGTGTGCGGCGATGCATCCGTATACGGCAACCCAGACATCGTTCAATGTCTGCTTGGTGAAGCGCGAGGACAAGCTTCTTGCGATTGACGGTCAATCGCGTCTTGCGGAAGCCAAGGGGATCAATTCCCAGGCAACGTACAACTCGGGGAAATTCACTGGACTCGGCGGGCTCGACAAGTGGCGTTACGATGCGAGATTTTTACCGGCGGAACGCCAGGGCGAGGAGTATGTCATCGTGTTCACTGCAAAGGGCCCTGAGGAGATTTTTGCCGATCCGGTGATGGTCAAGTTCGAGTACATGTACCCGAGGGGGGTCGAGGTCCACTATTCACAGAAGGAGTATGCACAGCTCCCACGGGGGCGCCATAAGTACGTGTGGAAAAACCTCGGGACCCAGAATGAAGAGAACGGCGATATTGCGAGCTGGCGCGTCTCCCTGATCTACAAAGGGAATGAGGTAGCCTCCATGCACTCCGCCCTCTGGCGCCCGTGGGGAAAGGTTGTCCTCGACGAATGATTCCAAGGAATAACTGCTCAGGAGTCAAAATTCAGAATTCAGGAGTCAGGAGTCAGAATTCAGAAGACAGAATTTAAGAGACAGGAGATAAATGTTTCCTTGAAATGCCGTTATTCTTAATTCTGGATTCTGTATTCTTGCTTTTCCATTCTGGCTCCTGGCTTCTGACTACCTGAGTAGTTACTCCAAGGAAGACGCGGGGCTTACGCAATGGAGAGTCGCGACGCAGTGGCTGGGATTGGGGACTGCTCGAGCCTCGGCCAGATGCTTGAGGGGAGCGCCCGGCGCCATCCCCGCCGTAGCGCGATCTTTATTGACGGACAGGCGCTGAACTATCGCGACCTGAACGCCGCAGCAAACCGCTTCGCTCATGCCCTCCGGGAAAAACTCGGCGTGGCGCCGTCGGACAGGGTCGCGATCCTCCTTGGAAACGACATCCGGTTCATCTACGCGCTTTTCGGTGCCCTAAAAGCGGGTGCTGCGGTTGTCCCCCTCAACAGTTTTTTGACCGCCCCGGAGTTGAACTATATCCTCACCGATTCAGGGGCGAAAGTCCTCATCAGTTCCGACCAGTTCGCCCCCGCAGTGCGGCAATTCTCGGAAGAGATCCCTTCCCTCAGGGCGCTCGTAACCATCGGAAGGGAGGATCTCGGGGGCGATACCTGGCTCTGCGAGGAGCTTGTCAGGGGAGTGAGTGATCAGGATCCCGGATGGCCGGGGGGCCGGGATGACCTTGCGGTGATCATCTACACCTCGGGGACCACCGGCAAGCCGAAGGGCGCAATGCTCACGCACGGCAATCTGCTGTCGAATGTCGCCGGATCGGCCAGAAGCATCCGGATGAAGAAGAGAGACCGTGTTCTCCTGATCCTCCCCATGTTCCACTCATTCACGCTCACCGCGTGTATCATGATGCCGCTTGCGGTGGGAGGGGCGATCATTGCCGTCGAGAAGCTGCGCTCAATCCCGCACGTGGTGAAGAGCATGGTTCTCCGGCGCGCCACGATACTCATCGGCATTCCGCATATCTACGACGTGATGGCGGAGAGGAGTATTCCCTGGTGGCTCAGGATGCTGCTGCGGTTGCGGGTGTGTATCTCCGGGTCCGCCCCTCTCCCGGCAGCTACTCTTGAGAAATTCGAGAGCCGGATGAAAGTTCCTCTTCTCGAGGGGTACGGGCTCTCGGAGACGTCACCGGTTGTCTCTATCAATCCTCTCGACGGACCCCGCAAGCCGGGATCTGTCGGGAAACCGATTCCTGAAGTATCGGTGAAAATAGTCTCCGGGGAGGGGGAAGATCTTCAACCCGGAAGGGTCGGTGAGATAGCGGTGCGCGGGCCGAACGTGATGAGGGGATATTTCAACCGCCCCATGGAGACCAAGGAGACGTTCCGCGGTGACTGGCTCCTTACCGGCGATATAGGGAAAATAGACGATGACGGATATATATATATCCTTGATAGGAAAAAAGATATGATCCTATTTCATGGAATGAATGTTTATCCGCGGGAAATAGAAGAGGTTCTGTATCGCCATCCGGACGTGGCGGAGGCGGCGGTTGTGGGGAGGCCTGACAAACGCCGGGGCGAGCTCCCCGTGGCGTTCGTTGCGCTGAAAGACGGCGCTCGGAGAGACGCCTCGGAGTTAAGCAGGTTCTGCAGGAAATACCTGGCCGGATATAAGATTCCGCATAGGATCATCCCCCTCAAAAAATTACCGAGGACTGCAACAGGAAAGATCCTCAAGCGGGAGCTCAGAAAAATGGCGGATGAGTTGACATTTGATTCAAAGAGTGATATATAATAGGTATAAGTAAGAAAGGCGCTATGTCTTCCAAAAGGGAAAAGAAGGAATTGTCCTCCAATCGTCGCAGGGCCCCGCGGGCGAATGTCAAAATTCCCGTGGAGATAAAGATCGAGAAAAATGCCCTGGAGGGGCGCACGAATAACATCAGCGCCTCTGGCGTTTACTGTACGGTAGACCGCTTTATTCCGATCAATACCAAACTTGATGTCACCCTCCTTGTTCCAGAGAAGGCGAGGCGCGAACGGGAGAAATCGAAAGAGATGAAGTGTCATGGCATCGTGGTGAGGAACCAGCCGGTGGGGAGAGATGAGGCCCATCGGCAGTACGGCCTGGCCCTCTACTTTACCGACATCACACGTGACGATCAGGCTGAACTTTCAAACTATGTGTACGCGCGCCTGCCGCGGAAAGAACAGCAGATGTTCGCAAAAGAGAAATTGCATCCACGGGTGTATAAGCCGGGAGAGGTCTTTTCGAGAACGGACATCGGCGATTCCGGGTTCAGCGTGAGCTCGGCAAACTTTCGCGTACTCGGCGAGGAGATCAACCTGAGCAAGAACGGGATCGTGTGCCAGACCGACCGGCATATTCCGCTCTTCAGAGAGATTGCCGTGAACCTTGTCCTCCCTCCCCGGAAGGCACGCAAAGCGGATGAAAAGGAAGCGCTCCAGTGCAGCGCCGTGGTCGTCGGCTGCACGAAGGTACCCAACAGCAGCAAGTACGACATGGCTGCCTACTTCGTCGGGCTCTCGCCGGAGCAGAAAAAGAGGCTCGAGGAGTGCATAGAGAAAATCCTTTGAGCGGCAGGGGTGGGATAATCTCAGGCCACGGATTGCGGAGCGAGTGCAATCCGTGGTTGTTTTATCTGATTGGATGTTTGGGAATTTTAATAAATGTGAGCCACAGAGCGCACAGCGCAGCCCGTGGCCGCAACCAGATCTAGCTGTGTGTATCGCTGTTATATCTGTGTTCATATGTGATACACATTGAAGCTTTAACGGGCGCCACAGATACACACAGATAACTGCGGATTAGCACAGATAAAGCAATATACTGCGAAACAATGAGTTGCAGATTTAAGTTGATCTATTCATCAACTCGAGATTAGCATTATCCAAATATTTGTAACATAGTGCATTGTAGGGGCTTGATCCTTCGGCAAGCTCAGGACAAGTTTTATCAAGCCCGTTCTCGATCTGGGTTCGATAAATAGAATCCCTACACTACGCAGATGAATATTTCAAGAATGGAGGGAAGAAGGCTATGGTCGAGCTGAAAGGGCTTCTGCGGAGGGTGGTGGATGAGGGGGCTTCCGACCTCCACCTGAGGGCGGGCTGCCCTCCCATCATGCGCCTGAATACGGCTCTGACCGATATGGCCGACGTGGCTCTGACTGCGCGTGATATGGAAGCCGTCGCCCGTTCACTCATGAACGAAGAGCAATGGGCGTTTTTCCAGGCCAAGGGGGAACAGGACTTCGCGTACATCCTCGAGGGCGTGGGGCGTTTCCGTGCGAACGTCTTCCGCCAGCGGGGCATGTGCGGCGTCGTGTTGCGGCATGTAAAGGCGCGGATCCCCAATTTTCAGGAGCTCGGATTGCCTCCGATCCTGGAAAAGATCGCCCTCAGCAATCGCGGCGTGGTGATCGTGAGCGGCGCGACTGGAAGCGGAAAATCCACCACGCTCGCCTCGATGATCAACCTTATCAATTCGAGGATCCGTCGCCATATTATTACGATCGAAGATCCAATCGAGTATCTGCACTCGGACAATCGCTCCTTGATCAGCCAGCGCGAGGTCGGGATCGACACAAGGTCTTTCGGCGCCGCGCTGCGTAATGTCATGCGGCAGGATCCGGACATTGTCATGATCGGAGAGCTGCGTGATCGGGACAGCTTCGCCGCGGCGCTTGGGGCAGCGGATGTGGGCAGGTTGGTTTTTGCGACGCTGCACTCGCCCGATGCAGCCCAGGTTGTCTTGAGGATCATGGATTTCTTCCCCGTTGGCGAGCGCGAGGGAGCAAGGCTCCAATTCGCTGCAAACCTGCGGGCAATTATCTGCCAGCGGTTGCTTCCCCGTGGGGATGGCAAAGGCTTGATTCCTGCGGTGGAGATACTGCTCGGCTCTCCCGTCACCCACAAGTTTATCAGAGAGGGGAGGATCGATAAGCTCCCGGACGCGATTCTGGATGGAAGGGATGAGGGGATGCAAACTTTCAACAACTCGCTGGTGGAACTCGTCAAGGCGTCAATCATCACGGAAGAGACCGCTTTTGCCCACTCGAGCAATCCCGAGGCCCTCAAGATGAATCTCCAGGGAATCTTTCTCGACGAGTCCAGGAAAATTCTCGGGGAAGACTGACCATTGGCCCATCGTTGATTGCGGAAGTGGCAGTTCTTACCTGTCGATCGAATAAGTAATGACAAGTGACAAGTAACAAATACGGTTCTCTTCCACGTTGTGTGGGCTAATTTCTTATCCCCTCCCCCTCCAAAGGGGGAGGGCAAGGGTGGGGGCGAGAAACGGACAGAGGGGTTCCAGTGTAACTCCTTCTAATCCAACAGAGACCATCTCTGCATTTAAAATACCCCCCACCTTAATTCTTCTTTCGACAGGGTCCCTTCGACTGCGCTCAGGGTCTTCGACAGGACAGGCTCCCCTCAAGGGGGGAGGAGAATGTAGCGCACCCACACAAAATGAAAGAGACTCACAAATGGCAAATGACAAATACCAAATTACAAATATCAGATGGTGAAGCGCAATTGCAAATTTAAGTTTTGTCATTTGAATTTTGCCATTTGTCATTAACCTTTATGAATTATACCCTCATCCGTCAGCTGAAGCGCCTGCGGTCTCTGGAGAAAGGCGCGATCGCCGCGAAACCCGCTGCGTACACCGTAGCGCTCATCTACCCGAATTCCTACCATGTCGGGATGAGCAGCCTCGGCTTCCAACTCGTATACCGCACGCTCAATTCCCTTCCGGGGGTTAGCTGCGAGCGGGGCTTTCTTTTTCCGGGAAGCCCGACTCTTACCATCGAGGGCTTGAGAAATTTGAGCAGTTTCGACTGTATCGGTTTCTCCCTCTCATGCGAACTTGATTACTTCAACGTAGCCGAGATACTGCGCCGCGGCGGTATCCCTCTCGAATCGCGGGCGAGGGACGAGCGATTCCCCTTGGTTATCGGGGGCGGCGCCTGCGTGTCGCTCAATCCGGAACCGATTGCGGACGCCTTCGACCTTTTGGTGGTGGGAGAGGTCGAGGCGGTTGCAGGCACACTGTTCGAGAGCCTGATCGCCCATCGGCGGGGAGAAAGGGACTGCCTCCTGCGGGGTCTCGCGGAAATCCCGGGCATCTATGTCCCGCGCCTTTTCACGCCGGGCTACGGCTCGGAGGGACGTTTCTCCGGAATGGAGGGGAGCGATAATCGAAATCCGCGCCCGGAGCGCGCCTGGGTTCGGGATCTCGATGGATGGCCGTGTGCCGCACCTATTGTGACACCCGAGACCGAGTTCGGTGACAGGGTCCTCGTGGAACTCGCGAGGGGATGCGGCAGGCAATGCCGTTTCTGTGTTGCTGACTATGCATATCGCCCCCCCCGCGCCAGAAACAGAAAGGCAGTGTTGGAGGCGATATCGAGGGCCCTCCTCTCGGCGCCCACGGTTGCGCTTTTGGGCCCTTCACTTTCCGACTATCCCGGCATCGAGGAATTGTGCGCGGAGATTGTCGAGCGGCAGGGGCGGATCTCGCTCTCGAGCCTGAGGGCGGATACGCTGAGCGAAAGCATGATCACGCTGCTGGTCAAGGGAGGTCTCCGGAGCCTCACGATTGCCCCCGAGACGCCGTCGAGGGCGCTTCAGCGCAAGCTCAACAAGGCAATCTCCTCGCGCGATATCATGGCGGTGGCGGAACAGGCGGCGGGAGCGGGTCTGAAGGAGCTCAAGCTCTACTATCTCATCGGGATCGAGGGTGAGAGAGAGGAGGATCTCGTGGCGATCGCCGAGGAGATCCGAAAGGTCACGGCCCTTATTCCGGTGCGGGTGAACCTGGGCCCGGTCATTCCCAAGGCGGGGACTCCACTCCAGTGGGCGCGAATTCCGGGTGAGGGTGAGCTGCGAAAAAAATACCGCAGGGTGAGGGGATGGATTCAAAAGATTCCCAGGGTGCGTATGAGCGGGCAAAGTATAAGAGAGGCGATGGTGGAGGCAGCGCTCTCGAAAGGCGACAGGAGCCTTCTCACGCACATCGCATCGGGGAAATTGCCGAGACCTGTGCGGGAGAGGTACGCGCGCGCTGAATTCGGTGAGGCGGATCCGTTCCCATGGGATCACATGGGGGGCGGCGCGTCAAAGGGGTATCTCTGGTCGGAGTATAACAAGTTTGTTCGCGGCGAGCTCACGGAAGCGTGTTCGCCGGAACGCTGTAGCACGTGCAGTGTGTGTGTGAATCACCGGGGGCAGAGGATATGATCTTCCATGAGGACTGCATTCAGTTCAAAGCATTGGACGGGATCCGCTGGCTGAGGCACTGTTTCACCGCGAGGAGCTTCATGGAAGCTCGTCCCCCGGCGGAACGAAGCCGCGAGGGGATGGTGCGCAGGCTCCGCGAGAAACAGTTCCCCGATGCCCTTTCCCTCGCATGGGGGGAGCAGGTGCACGGGAGGGGCGTCGCAGTCGTGAGGGATTCAACCGGGAAGACCGGAGTGGTACGCAGTGTGGATTCGCTCATCAGCGCACAGCCTGGTGTATGCCTCGTCGCCTTCGGCGCCGATTGCCCGATTGTGTACATCGCCGATAGGGAAAAAAAGGTGATCGCCCTCGTTCACTCGGGGAGGAAGGGCTGCGAGCAGGGTATCGTCACCGCGTGCGTGAGGGAAATGCAGCGTGTCTTCGAGAGCTCGATGTCTGACTGTATTTGCGTCGTCAGCCCCTCGATAGGGCCGTGTTGCTATCCGACGGATTTGTGGCAACAGATCGATCAGGAACTGGGGAATCTCGGGCTGGGGGAGATCGTCAATGTCCGTTGCTGTAGCTCGTGCAGGAGCGATCTCTTCTACTCATACAGGAGGGAGAGGGAAAAATGCGGGAGGATGCTCGCAGCCATGATGATAACCACGGGAGAGGGTTAATAGTATTATAAGTTCATCTCATAGGAATTCGCTTTTTATTTTCGAATTAACCTCTTGTGGCTCAGAGAGTTAAAATCAAGGGAATAGGGCTATAGCTTGCACATTACCATTGTCATCCCTGCGTAAGCAGGGATCCAGTTTGAAATATGTAGATATAGATTACCGCTTCCGCGGGAATGACAACGTACTATGTATAACAGTATCATGATAATTCATGTATATTCAGTGATCTCAGTGGTTAAAAACGTCCGCGCGAAGCGCGTTAAGTTCTCTGTCGTTGTATGGGGTTGACTTTTGCATGGTCTATTCATAAACTTTTCGTCTATTAACCGCGGGCTTGCCACTGAAGCTCCCCTATCCCTTCCCCCTCTGAAGGGGGGAGGTGCGGAGGGGGGTGAGAGCTGCTTTACCACCCATAAGTAACCCATTACTGTCCCCGGCGAAAATAGGTTGACCGGGAAACAGCCGCTATGTTACAAACAACCGGTCGGTGCTGCACCTTTCGCACAGAGTTTTGTGTAGTATTTCCCGCATGTGTGGGGTTCGAGGGATGAGTGATCGCTGATAACCTGAAGAGGGTCCGAGAGAGGATCGCGGCTGCCGCGGAACGCTCCGGGAGGTCCTCCACGCAGGTTGAACTCGTCGTCGCCGCCAAGGGGCGTCCAATCGAAGAAATAGAGGAGGCGATCAGAGCGGGAGTTCGGACCATCGGTGAGAGCAAGGTCCAGGAGGCGAAGAGCAGGTTTTCTCCCATGAAGGGGCGTGTTGCGCTGCACATGATCGGACATCTCCAGAGGAACAAGGTGAGGGACGCGCTCAGAATGTTTGACATGATCCACTCGGTGGATAGTCTGAGACTTGCGGAGGAGATTGAAATGGTCGGACGGGAGACGCGCGGGGAGCCTATTCCTGTTCTCCTTGAGGTGAATATCTCCGGTGAAAATAAAAAGTACGGTTTTACCCCTGATCAGGTGCTCACGCTGGCGGAAAAGCTGGCCGGTATGACCGCGCTCCGGGTGGAGGGACTTATGACGATGGCGCCCCTGTCGGGAGATGCCGAAGGGGCAAGGTCGATCTTCGCGCGGTTGCGCGCGCTCGCACGTGAGGTAGAGCAGATCGCCATCCCCAATCTGATGATGAGGCATTTATCAATGGGTATGACGCAGGACTTCGAGGTGGCGGTGGAGGAGGGGGCAACCATGGTGCGCGTGGGAACGGCGATATTCGCGCCCGGCGAACAGTAAAGGGGGAGGGCGTATGGTTCAAGATCTTGATGCGCGGGTATGTTTTGTTGGCGGCGGCAACATGGCGGAGGCGATCATACGCGGTATCCTGAACGCCGCGCTCTCCGTCTCTTCGGATATCTCCGTGAGCGATGTGCGGCGGGAGCGGCTGGGGCATTTGACGCGGTCCTGCGGCGTCACCCCGGCGGAGAGCAACGCCTCGTGCGTGGCTTCGGGCGACATCATCATCATCGCCGTCAAACCGCAGAATATGGCGGAAGTGCTTAGGGATTTGTCGTCCGTCGATCTGAGCAATAAGAGCATTATTTCCATTGTGGCGGGCACCACCACCGGCCAGATCGAAGGCGCGTTTCGGGGCGAAATACCCGTGATCCGGGTTATGCCGAATACGCCCGCGCTGATCGGCGAGGGGGTTTCCGTCTGGGCGCGCGGGAGGCATGTGAAAGAGAAGGATATAGAGCGTGCGCGGACCATCCTCAGCGCGATCGGCACGGAGATAGAGGTTGGTGAGGAGTTGATGGACGCGGCAACGGCCCTCTCCGGCAGCGGGCCAGCCTACGTATTTTATCTGCTCGAGGCGATGATCGCCGCCGGCGAGAAGCTTGGATTCAGCGCGGAGCAGGCTGCGAGAATCGCTATCCGGACCGTGGTGGGGGCGGGGCGGCTGGCGGAGGCGTTGGGTCAGTCTCCGTCTGAACTGCGGAAACGCGTGACATCCCCGGGGGGAACAACCGCGGCGGCGATCAAGGTATTGGATGATAAGGGTGCCAAAAAAATTGTCATTGCGGCTATCAGCGCTGCCTGCGAGAGGGCAAGAGAACTGAGCAAGGGAGGATAAAGAAAATCCCAAATCCCAAATTCCAAATCCCAAACATTTATGTGGGAACGGTATCCTGCCGCGATGATCGGGACGTGACGGCGTGTGGGAGTGTCGGCGTAGGGGAGTAACCGCAGGATCATAAAATGCAAATGACGAAGAAAACGCACATAGCCGATTTTCAATCCCGGATAAATATCTCTGAAAAAGATGGGGTTCTTTTTCTGCCTGTAAAGGTCCAGCCAAAGGCATCAACGGATGCAATTGTTGGCGAGCATGCGGGTGCTTTGAAAGTCAAGGTGACCGCAGCGCCCGAAAAGGGAAAAGCCAACAGGGCGGTGAGGGAACTCCTCGCCGAGAAACTTGGCGTCAGCAATTCGGCCGTCGGACTTGTGCATGGCGAGAGCTCCAAGAATAAGCTTTTCGCAATACGGGGGATAAGGAAAGATGATTTGCTGAAGATATTGGCTGTGTAAAAGTTTTTGCTTTCATGAATTGGAGCCACGGATCTGTAGACATCAAAGGGTGATCCGAAGATAGGACTGGGGCCAATCGCGAGCGCGGCCAAGGATCGAAAGTTCTCGCACTTTTACCTCCTTAGCATCCAGAGACACCGTACTTAATTCACCTATTCAATACCTGTCCCCGCATAGTATTCCCGCAGCATAAAAATAATTACGTATTGTGCCCCCGGAACCGCCATCCAGGGAAACAAAACCATGACGGCTGATGTACCGGTCGGCCGCCAGATAAAACATAGATAAAACATGGTTTATGCAAATTTCCCATTGATTATATGTCATAACTGACATATACTATGAACATGCGAGAAAATGATAAACCGCTGGTCTGGCTCCATGGGGAAATAAAAACACCACCGTTTTCTCAAGCGACTAGGATTGAAGCCGGCTACTTGCTAAGGCGACTCCAGCTCGGTGAAAAATTAGTACTGCCCCATTCCCGGCCAATGCCTTCGATCGGGGCACGCTGTCACGAGTTAAGGGTTAATGACGATGGCGTGACGTGGCGTATCATATACAGCATCGACCCGGATGCCATTATAGTGCTTGAGGTATTCGCAAAGAGAACATTTCAGACGCCGGAGCACGTGATCGCGGTTTGTTAAAAAAGATTAAGGCGCTATGATTCAGATTCTAAAACAGGAGGCTAATGCAATGAAGGCAGAAAAGAAGAAAAAATTAGAATCGCGGGGATGGAGAGTAGGATCCGCAACAGACTTTCTGGGGCTTAGCAAAGAAGAAGCTGCGTATATCGAACTTAAACTAGCCCTCAGTGAAAACTTAAGAAAGCTTCGCAAGACGCATAAGCTAACCCAGGTGCGCTTGGCTGGGTTACTTCATTCGAGCCAGTCCCGTATCGCAAAGATGGAGATTGGGGACCCCACGGTTTCGCTTGATCTTCTAATTCGATCGCTACTGGCGCTAGGAATCACCAGGAAAGGTCTTTCGCAAATGATTTTATTCGCCCAGAGAAGGGCCGCTTAGGAGAATTTTAATATGCCAAATATCAAGCGCAAGACATACATGGACAGACTATCGCAAAATGCAAAATTCAGGAAGTTGTTCGAGCAGGAGTATCAGAATCTCCTTATCTCAGAACAGGTTGCATAACTCCGTTATCACGCAGGGCTCACACAAGAAGCGTTGGCAAAAAAGATCATCACCACCAAATCAGCAATATCTAAGTTCGCGGGAGTTCCCCACCTGGAAGGGTGGGGGTGAGAGCAGGGAGCCGCGAAGCGGGTCGGGCAAAGCCCGACTCCAAAGAGACCACCGCTGTAAGGCGGTGGAGATTCATATGTGAGAGCGCTGACTACCAGAACCACACCATTGGCACATTGCGCAAAATAGCCCGTACCTGCGGCGCGCGTCTACAGATACTTTTTACACCAGATAACATATATCAAGTGGTGAAGCGGACGGTGTAATAGCGACCTCTCCCTCCCCATGCCTCCAGAAGGTCAACGACCATAAAACAATCGAAATCGTCCTCAAGCACTATTTTTAGCCCGGCCGTGAGGAATTCCGCCGTGCCTCCCACTCTGCCATGCCAAAGCTCCTCACCAATGGCCAAAGATCACCGTAAGACACAATACGGTCAATTATTGACGCACTCTGTCCCCTTCTGAAATTCCCTTGCTAGGCTTCTGAACCGGATGTTAGAATTACGATGATTCACGGCCAGATAGATTGTGTGTTTGTCTGGAAAGCAGAACACTCTCTTCTCACATTCCGGCGACGGATATCCCGTTCCGCCGGATTTTTTATTTAATAAACCTGTATAAATCCCCCACAGCCGCATTTAGAAAGGGAGTGATAAACTATGAAAATAGCTAGCTATATATTGCTACTCGGAACATCATTTATCCTATATGGATGTGCCAATGCTCGTGTAGGTCCCGATGGCAAACCTGCAATTGCTTGTGCGGCAGATAAAATTTGTTTCTTTTCACTCCGAATTACTATACGGGTGAGTACACTGTATCTGGCCCGTCTGGTTGCGTGAAAGGTGTAAACCCTATTAAAATCGTCGCGCAGAATAAGGCCTCAGACGAAAAATGGGAAAACCTTGTGAATCCGGACGGTGGCTTTGCAGTTGTCGTGGACGCGATGCAAGGTGACGATGTTAAATACACTTTTACCGATTCGGCACGCGGTTGCGCGAGCGTTACCCTCCCGATCCCCATCATAATCCAGAGCTCTCTCCTGGAAGGACCACCCAAGACCGTGGACATTCGGGGCGAGACACCTGGAGGCCCGCAGGCATTACTCGCCATGCGGCAGCAGCAGGCCGCAGCCGGCACCGGGCAGCCGGGGGATGGAACTGCGCCATCAGGTTTGCGTGGCCTGAAAAAGATAGTCGCGGTAGCGCGGTTCTATAACAAGGCCAATGTTCCCGCGATGGTGAACTTGGGGGACGCGATGGGCGATCAACTGGTAAATGCCCTGAAGCAAAGCGACAAGTTCGTCGTGCGTGAGCAGGAATTGCTCTCCGATGTTTTCGGCGAGCAGGATCTCTCGCAGAGCGGTAGGATGGCGGAGAGCAAAACTGCGCAAATCGGCAAGGCGATTTCCGCCCAATATCTTGTCCGGGGCACGGTCTCCGAGTATGATATGCTCGAGGCATCGGGCCAGGAGGGTTTCAGCCTTTACGGTTCCGGCAAATCGAAAGCGAGGAGCAGAGCCCACATGGCAGTAATCATTGACCTCATAGACACTTCATCCGGAACTGTTGTCGCCAGCCAGAGGATGGTGGGCAAAGCGGAATCGAGGGCCAAAAGCAGTGATGTGTCTTTTGCCGGAATATCGGCGGCTGCAAGCAGCGTTGCAGCGCATGCGGGCGCCTTTGTCCCTCCCGTCATCGGGGGATATTCCTCAGGGTCACAGAAACACGATCCGCACACCAAGGCGATGCAGATGTGTATCAACAACGCAGTCTATTTCATCAGCACCGAACTTGAGAAAATCCCATGGAAATCACGTGTGGTGAAAGTGAGTCCGGATGGAATCACCATCCGCGGTGGGGAGCACGAGGGAATAAAACCGGGTTTCGAATTCGCCGTCTATCGCGAAAAGGAACAAACCCGCGATCCCGAAACCGGTGAGATATTAGACACAGAATCAGAAAAGATAGCCCGCATCCATGTGGAAAAGGCCAAGGACGAGGTTTCCCTTGCCAGAAATCTCGAAGGCGGAGAAATAAAAGTTGGCGACATGGTACGTATGCAATAATAGTTGTCGCCCCTGCTGCGGCCCTGAGGATATTCTGGCCGGTGAGTATCATAAAAGCCGATGGATTCAAGAAGGAGGGTCCAATCAATGAGCGAGGAAAACAACGATCATATACCCAACAAAAATCCCAAGCCGGATCCGCCCATGGATGAGAAGCGCGTCGTCCCTCCCGACATGGATGACAAGGGCACACCGCTCCGCCCCAAGCCTCCTGAAAAGGAGGAGGACGGTGATGCGGAGGCCCCCATTCCTCACGACAGCGGGTGGCTTCCCAAAATAGACCCTGAGGAGGACGAGATGATCAAATTCCTCATGATGATGGGCCTGTTATAGCTTAATAGAGTGGGGCATCGCTCACTAATCTGCCTATTTTTACTTTTGCGTAGAGAGGAAAGATCCGACTCCGAAGGCCTGGAAGTTGCATGCAGACAATAGGCAATTCAGACGGATCAATGGAATATATCTGAAACATCTCAGTCAATAGTAGAGGTCTGACCCTGGTTTGTGGCGCCAATCCCACCCAGTTCATCCGCCAATTTCTCGAGAGGCCTATAGCTCACGTTCAGCAGATAACTCATCTCAATCAATACGCGCCGTGCCTCCCTATGTGGCGAACGCGCCTTCATTAACTCCTCGGCTCGCACTCCATACTCCTCACCCACCATCCGCGCGATCTCTCCCGCTGGAATCAACCCCTGAGCAATCCCACCTGCGGCTGGTTCTTCCGCACCCATTCCCGTCCATTGTTTGGCCGTTAAAATTGCTCTTTTATTCGTCTGCTTAATAATCCTGGCTAGAGGTTTTTGGCTGTAATGGGTCAGTCATTGGGGGGGCAGCACACCCCCCACCCTCACCCTCCCCAAAGGGCTTGATAAATCGCGCCCCTACAATAGATATGCAAAGGGGGGGGATGTGATTTGAGATCCCACGAGACTGACCCCTTACTTTTGGCTAGAGGTTTTTGTGTTAGAGGTTTTTGTGTTAGAAGTTTTAGTGCAGAGGTTTTTATGTGCAGAGGTTTTTATTGATTCTGAGTCTTTCTGTTGATATAGTAATCGCCCGAGCCGACTGGGGAAACTACAAAAGAGTTGTCTCCAGTCGGTTTTCGTTCAATAGGAAAGAGTTATGGAAAAGAAAGAGTACAAGGCAACGCTCAATTTGCCTAAAACGAGCTTTCCCATGAAAGCCTCTCTCAATACGAGGGAGCCGCTCTTGCTTGAAAACTGGGCAAAAGAGGATCTCTATGGGAAGATGGTCTCGCTCAGGAAGGGGCGGGAGAAGTTCGTTCTGCACGATGGGCCTCCCTATGCGAATGGCGACATCCATATGGGACACGCGCTCAACAAGACACTCAAAGATATCGTGGTGAAGTATAAGACGATGAGGGGATTTCAAAGTCCCTACGTCCCCGGATGGGATTGCCACGGATTGCCGGTGGAGCACCAGCTCTTCAGGGAACTGGGGATTGGGAAGCACCAGATCGACAGGCGGGTGTTCAGGGAAAAGGCGCGTGACTATGCGCTGAGGTACGTTTCGGTGCAGAGGGAGCAGTTTAAGCGACTGGGTATATTCGCTGATTGGGGCAATCCGTACCTCACGCTTGACCCCGCGTATCAGGCAAAGATTGTCGAATGTTTCGGGAAGTTGTACCTCGACGGCTATATTTACAGGGGATTGAGGCCGATACACTGGTGCGCGACCTGCGAGACCGCCCTTGCCGAGGCGGAGGTTGAGTACGATGAGCATCGCTCCCCGTCCATCTACGTCGCGTTCAGTGTCGTGTCCGGACTCGATAAGGCGTTTCCCGGTCTGGGAGAGGCGGAGCTCCTCATCTGGACGACCACGCCATGGACACTGCCCGCGAACAGGGCTGTGGCTGTACGGCCTGAGTTCGAGTATTCGGCTGTTCGTGTCGGTGCGCGGATCCTCATAATCGCCAAGGAGTTGCTTGATCGGGTGATGGCGGATATCGGAGTGAAAGAGTTCGGAATCGTCGGCTCGTGCAGGGGGAAGGCGCTCGAAAAACTGCGTGTCCGCCACCCGCTTGTGGAGAGGGAATCCCCCATCGTATTTTCGGAGCACGTGACGCTTGATCAGGGGACGGGGTGCGTCCACATCGCCCCGGGCCACGGCGACGAGGACTATCAGGTCGGGCGCAGGTACGGGCTCGATGTGTTCGCGCCGGTGAATGAAAAGGGCGAGTTCACAAAGGAGGCGGGCATTTTCGCGGGGCTCAAGGTCGAGGATGCAAACGGGAAAATCATCGAGCACCTCAGGTCGCGAGGGACTCTCCTCGCGTCGCGGGAGGTTGTCCACTCTTACCCGCATTGCTGGCGCTGCAAGAACCCGATCATCTTCAGGGCAACGACGCAGTGGTTTCTCGGCGTCGACCGCAAGGGGCTCAGGGAGCGCGCGCTCGCGATAATCAAGTCCGTGCAGTGGATTCCCGAGAGGGGACAGAATCGGATTGGCAGCATGATCGAGAACCGGCCCGACTGGTGCCTCTCGCGGCAGAGGCTCTGGGGGGTTCCCCTGCCGATACTGTATTGCGAAGCGTGCGGAGAGGCGATTGTCACGGAGGGCACTCTTCAGCTCATCAGAAGCGCTGTTGCGGAGCGCGGGGCCGACGTCTGGTTCATTGAGCCGGCGGAAGCATTCATTCCGCATGGGTTTGCGTGCCCCTCCTGCGGAGGGAAAGAGTTCCGTAAAGAAGAGGACATTATCGATGTCTGGTTCGATTCGGGTATCAGCCACCAGGCGGTTCTTGCCGCGCGCGCGGAACTGGGATACCCCTGCGCCCTCTATTTGGAAGGGAGCGATCAGCACCGCGGATGGTTCCAGACTTCTCTCCTCACCTCCATCGCACTCAGGGGGGACGCCCCATTTTCGGCGGTACTCACCCATGGATTTATCATGGACGGGGAGGGGAAGAAGATGTCGAAGTCAGCGGGCAATGTGATCGCTCCCCAGGGTATCATCGATCGTTACGGGGCGGACATCCTTCGCCTCTGGGTTGCCTCGGTTGACTACAGCGTAGATGTGCGTATCTCCGAGGAGATACTCGACCACCTCGTGGACGCCTACAGGAGGATCCGGAACACCCTCAGATTTCTCCTCGGCAACCTCTACGACTTCTCTCCCGAGAGGGACAGCGTGCCGTGCGACCGGATGGAGGAGATCGACCGCTGGATCCTGAGCAGGACGGAGCGGTTGCTCGCGGTCGTGACAAATGCCTATGAGCGCTATGATTTCTGCGAGGTGTATCACCAGATCTATAATTTCTGCGCGGTGGATCTCAGCAGCCTCTACCTGGATATCCTCAAAGACCGGCTCTACACGCGCGCGGCCGCATCCCCGGAGCGCCGTTCCGCGCAGACGGCGATGAAGCGCATCCTCGATATTCTCGTGAAGATCTGCGCACCGATTCTTGCCTTCACCGCAGAGGATGCATGGAGGGAGATCCCCGGCCGGCCGGAAAATCAGGTGAGTATCCACCTCAGCGACTGGCCGATACGCGACGATCATTGCGTGTCTGAGGCGCTGGAGGGCGAGTGGGAGAAGCTGCTCGAGGTGCGGAGCGAGGTGTCAAAGGCCCTGGAGGTGGCGCGTCAGGGGGGGGCGATCGGCAACTCCCTGGGGGCGCGAGTGACGATATCGTGCGCTGAGGGGGATCTTCTGCTCCTTCTGGAGGAAAAAGAGGAGATGCTGGCCGATCTCTTTATTGTCTCACAGGTTACGGTGCAGGCGGTTCCGAAAGCCCGGGAGGGCGAGCAGCTCTCGGTGACCGTCCTGAACGCGGAGGGGAAAAAGTGCGGGCGCTGCTGGAGATACTCGACAAGCGTCGGCGGGAATGGTGATCACCCGACAATCTGCTCCAGATGCGTCGAGGTTGTTGATTAGTAGGGGCATAAAGGGGAGGAAGATCAATGGGCAAGAAGAAGACCGTAGCGAAGAAACGTGTCAAAGCGAAGCAGGCGCAGAAAAAGGTCCGTCCCAAGAAGCTTCGGTCGCCTTTTTCCGATGCCGTGCTCAGGAAGTTGAAAGAGCTTCTTCTCTCGTACAAGGAGAGAGTCGGCGGGAACTTCATGAATCTCCGCAAGACGCACCTTCGGAGTTCGCAGCGCGATGCTACCGGTGACCTCTCGGGGTACACGCTCCATATGGCGGACCTCGCGTCGGACACGTACGACCGCGAATTCGCGCTCACGGTTGCGTCGAGCGAGGGAGATATCATCTATCTTATCGACCGGGCCCTCAGCCGGATCGATGAAAAGACCTTCGGATTGTGCGAGGTATGCGGGAATCCGATACGGATGGTTCGGCTCAAGGCGGTACCGTGGGCGACGTCATGCATCAAGTGCCAGGAAGCGGAGGAGATGGGGGGAGGGGAATCCTGAATGGCGATTGTCTGGAGCGCGGCGCTCGTCCTTATCGCGGATCAACTCACCAAGTTCTGGGTGAGGAGCACATTCGAGAACGAGCAACTCATGGCGGTGGTGCGTGATTTCCTCAACATCACCTATGTGAGTAATCGGGGCGGGGTATTCGGAATATTTCCGAGACAGCAGTATCTGTTTGCCATCCTCTCCATTGCAACAATCATCGCGATCATCCACTTCTACAGGGTGTACGCCCCGAGACTTCTCGCGTGCAGGATTGCGGTGGGGATGATCCTCGGGGGCGCAGTCGGAAACCTCCTCGACCGTCTGGCGCTCGATTTCCGGGGAGGAGTGACGGACTGGATCGATTGCCACTGGGGAGAGTACCATTGGCCTGCGTTCAACATCGCCGACAGCGCCATTACCCTCGGCGTGTTCATCCTTCTCTATCTGATGCTTCTCAAGGTGGAGATACAACCGCATATAAAGGGGAATGCCGGTGCACCCGATTCTCTTTAGATTTGGTCCGATGACGATCTATTCCTACGGGGTATGTGTCGCCCTGGCATTCCTTCTGGGGATCGTCACCACCGCCGCGAGGGCAAGGCGATACGGCTGGCCTCCTGAATGCATATATGACACCAGCATCTACGTCATTTTCGGCGCGCTCATCGGCTCCCGGATGTTCTACATCGCACAGAACATGCAAGAGTTCATCGCCTCCCCTCTCGACATCGTCATGGTATGGAAGGGCGGATTGGAATACTACGGGGGGGTGATCGGTGCCATCCTCGCGGCGGTACTATATTTAAAGAAAAACAGGATCAATGTCCTCGAGTGCTTCGATCTCTTCACCCCCTCTCTCGCGCTGGCGCACGCCATAGGGAGGATCGGCTGCTTCTTTAACGGTTGCTGCTTCGGCGGGGTTTGCGCGCTTCCCTGGGCTGTTGTCTTCCCTGAGGGTAGCCCGGCGTATGAATGTCATTTCTATGAGAAGGGAATTATCGGGCCCGGCCAGATCTACAGCGCGCCGGTGCACCCCACCCAGATTTACGAGTCGTTGATCGAGCTCGGGATATTTTTCATCCTCTCGCTCTGCTTTTCTCGGAAAAGGTTTCAAGGACAGATATTCTGGCTCTATTTCGTGCTCTATGGCGCGGGGCGCTTTCTGGTGGAGTTTCTGAGGGCGGACAATCCCGCAGTCGTCAGGATAGGGGGATGCGGGCTGAGCAGTCCACAGATGATAAGCCTTGCTATGCTGATTGTCGGTGCGGCCATTCTGATCTACGGGGGGCGGAGAAAGTGCGGGCGGGATTGATCCTCGTGGACGAGGGGCACGATGGGGCGCGCCTTGATAAGTTTCTCGTAGAGCGCATAGAGGGCTGCTCACGCGCGGAGATACAGCGCCTGATCGAAAACTGCTGTGTGAGGTTGAACGGCCGGGTCGTGAAGTCTCATCACCCGGTTCGCGCAGGAGACGAGGTGGAGGTCGCCCCGCCGCCGCCGCCGGTAGAATCGCACATACTGCCCGAGCATATACCGCTCGACGTCCTCTACGAGGACAAGGATCTCCTGGTAGTCAATAAGCCTGCCGGGATGGTGGTGCATCCCGCCGGGAAGATCGTGAGCGGGACAATGGTCAATGCGTTGCTGGCGCAATGCACGCGCCTGTCGGGAATCGGCGGCGTGTTGAAACCGGGGATTGTACATCGGCTTGACAAGGGGACTACCGGCTGCATTGTGGTTGCGAAGAACGACGTTGCGCACCGCGGTCTCACCGGACTATTCGCTCGGAGAGAGGTTACAAAAGTGTATCTCGCCATTCTCCACGGGGTTCTGCGTCAGGATGAAGGTGTAGTGAAGGGCCTTATCGCCAGGCACCCGGTGGAACGGACCAGGATGGCGGTCCGCCGCGATCGGGGGAGAGAGTCCTCGACCGGCTTTCACGTTGTTGAGCGCTATGATTCATTCACCTTTGTCCGGCTCTCCCTGCACACGGGGCGAACGCATCAGATCAGAGTGCACATGTCCCACGTCGGCCACCCCGTTCTTGGTGATGCCGTGTACGGGAGGAGAAGGCCGCGTATCGTGGGAGATTTGACGATCAGTCGGCCGATGCTCCACGCATGGCGGATCAGTTTCGCGCATCCGCGCACCGGGGAGATTGTCCGCGTGGAAGCGCCGCTGCCGGATGATATTGAGGGGGTACTGAAATACCTCCGCTCGGGGGGAAATAAGGTAGGGGCGTGAGCGCCCCGCAAGACTAAGGATTTTTTAACTTGGTGTGGGTAAATATTCTTATCTCCTCCTCCCTCAAAGGGGATTCTGTCCTGTCGAAGACCCTGAGCGCAGTCGAAGGGACCCTGCCGAAGGAAGGGCGAGGGTGGGGGTGACTGCAGTTTCTGGTTTATGGGTTCCGGTATCTATTGATCAGAAATGAGTTAGTGTAGTGAGTGCGCTAAGGATTTTGAATGATCAGAGAAATAAGGTAACTGCTCAGGAGCCAGAATTCAGGAGTCAGGAGCCAGGAGTTAGAATGAGGACGCCAGCGATGACATTTGAGGACTTGGGGTACGGTGATGTTCCCGAGTTAATGCAGTTATTCGAAGAGGTCAGTAAGCTACCGGAACCTTATGTGCGATCCATTCTGGATTCTGGCTCCTGGCTTCTGACTGTCTGAGTAGTTACGAAATAAGATACAAATGGATAGTGTGAAGGTATGAAACTGTACCCATTAAAATTCAGGCCGATCTATAAAGAAAAAGTGTGGGGAGGGGGAAAGCTCCGGGATATCTACGGCCGGCAGCTTCCGGCGAACATCCGCATCGGCGAATCATGGGAGATCGCTGACCGCAGTGGGGATGTGAGTTGCGTGGCGAATGGGGAACTGGAAGGGATCTCGATGAGAGACCTGATCCGGAAAGATCCTGAACGGGTCCTCGGGAGAGCATTCGGTGCGGGATTCGCGGTCAGGTTCCCACTCCTGATAAAATTCATTGATGCGAAAGAGCCTCTCTCTGTGCAGGTGCACCCCGACGATGCATATGCCGCCGCGCATGAGGGGGGGGAGGCGGGCAAAACAGAGTTGTGGTATGTTCTTCAGTCGGATCGCGATGCGGAACTGATGTGCGGTTTTCAGGGCGAGAGCGACCGTGACTCGCTTGTGGCTGCGCTCAAGGGTGATAATCCCCTGGAAAAGCTCCGGCGCATCCGTGTGAAGAGCGGCGACGCGGTCTTCGTCACCCCCGGTTCTATTCACACGATCGGCGCGGGAGTCCTGATTCTCGAGGTGGGCACCAACTCAGATGTAACCTACCGTCTCTACGACTGTGGACGCACGGGGCGACAGCTTCATGTGAAGCCGGCGCTCGATGTCATTAACTTCGAAGATCGGGAAGACCATCTGGTCGGGCGGGTGTGGCACGAGGGAGAGGGGTATCGATCCTCGGTCATCGTGGATTGCCCCTATTTTAGAACACGGGAGATAGTCATCAGCGAGCATTGGTCGGGGGATTGCGCGGGGGAAAGATTTTGCGTGATCTCCGTCGTCTCGGGAGAGGGAAGAATTGTGTACGGAGATCAGCCGGATACGATTGCGGTGGGCGCGGGGGATAATCTTCTCCTCCCCGCTGCAATGGGTGAGTACAAAATTGTTGCGGGAAGAGCGGGATGTGGGGTGTTGCATACGGAGGTGCCTTGAGATGAAGAGTATGACGGGATTTGGCGACGGTGAGGCTCGTGGTGTGTCCGGGCGATGCACCGTTCAGATTCAGAGCGTGAACAGCAAGTACTTTAAGTTGAACGTGAACCTGGAGCGGGAGATCGCTTTCCTAGAGCCTAAAATAAGGAGCTATCTCCAAACGAGAATTGGAAGGGGGCAGGTCACCGCGTACGTGATTTTCACTCCGCAGGAGGGGGGACGCGAGCGAGTGGTGATCGACAGGAGCGTGTGCAAGGACCTCGCCACTCAGTTCCTGAAGATACGGTCGTGGCTCAAGCTTAACGGCGGACTCGATATGCAAACGCTCGTGAATACGGGCGCCGTTGTCCGCAAGGAGGCGGTTGCCGTTTCGCGGAGGCCGATATGGATGCTGCTCCGGCAGGGGCTTTCTGCGGCGTGCAACGACCTGAAGGAGAGCCAGGCTCGGGAGGGACGTGCGATCACCCGCGATTTCCTGAAGCAGTGGAGGAGGGTTGACGCCCTTCTGAACAAGATCGACGCCAGGAGACCGAAGAGCGTGCGCCGCTACGAGGAGAGAATCCGCAGGAAGGTGCGCACGATGCTCGAGGGGGCGAAATACGATGAGAGCAGGCTGCTGGCCGAGGTGAGCATCTTCGCGGACAGGGTCGATATCACGGAGGAGATCGTGCGGTTGAGAAGCCATCTCGAGCATTTCCGGCAGCTGATCGCCGCCGGAGGAGAGGTGGGAAAGAAGCTGGACTTTATCATCCAGGAGATCATGCGTGAGGTGAATACCTCCTCGAACAAGGCCAACGACGCGAGCATTTCGCGACTCGCGATAGAGATCAAGGCGGAGATGGAAAAAATCCGGGAGCAACTGCAGAATGTGCAATGACAAATGACAAAACCAGCAGTAAGGATTAAGCACTAAGAATTAAGCTTGCTTACTAAAAAGGGCTCAAGCCAGATTATTGTGATCGACAAAACAGAATCTGTAGGGGCCCCGATAAATATCGGGGCCCTCATCGAATGCCTTGGTATGCGGCGGGTTCGGTGGGGGCTAATTATGGGGAGGCTAATGATTCAATAGCCCAAAAGGATTTTTTCTACCGAATAGGGATTTGCAGAAGAGGATCAAAGGAATCCGAGTGTTGGCTGGAACTGATTGAATATTCAAATACAGGTATGAGTTCAGCGATTGAGTTACTTATAGATGAGGCATTGCAATTGGCCAGGATTTTTGCTGCAATCTGTGGTAAGAGAAAGATAAGTAAATGACAAAATAAAACGGTATATTGACCATTTTTTCATTCATTTGTCATTTGGTATTTGTCATTTGTCATTCATTCGGTATTTGTCATTCACTTGTATCCTATAGAGGGATCTAATGAGAAAAGGCATCCTCTTCGTGCTTACTGCACCCTCCGGCGCGGGAAAAACCACGCTGTTGGATAAGGGATTGAAATCCGTGCCGCTCCTGGAGTATTCGGTATCGGTCACGACACGCTCCCCCAGGAAAGGGGAGGAGAACGGCAAAGCCTACTGGTTTACCACCAGGGCTGAATTTGAAGCACTGCTCTCAAAGGGTGAATTTCTCGAGCACGCTGTTGTGTATGACAACTATTACGGCACGAGGAGGAGCGTCATTGAGGAATCGCTCTCCCGGGGAAAGGATATGATTCTTGATATCGATGCGCGAGGTGCCGTTCAGGTGATGGAGAAAAAGTATCCGGCGGTTTTTGTGTATATCATGCCGCCGTCGATGAAAGAGCTCGAGCGGAGGCTCAGGGGGAGGGCCACGGACTCCGAAGAGATAATCCAGAAGCGCCTCTCGCTTGCCAGGGAAGAGATGACGTACGCGGACAGGTATGACTACGTTGTGGTGAACGACGACCTCCAGACAGCGTTCGAAGAGATCAGGGCGATTATTCTGGCCGAGCGCCTGAAAGTGGAGAGAAACCGGGAGAGAATCGAAAAAATCCGCGAGAGCAGGTGAAAAAATCGTGTGAGCGTATGGGCGTGACGGCGTGTGCGCGTGAAAAGATTGCAGGGGCGTATTGGCGTAATTGCGTAGCGGCGCAGAAACGTATACTATTTACGCGCACACGCCGATACGCCCACACGTCCATGCGGGCTTTGAATGGGGAGTGAATATGAAAAAATCCAATCGGTCTCACTTCAGCGACAAGAAGATATTGATAGGAGTCACCGGCTGCATCGCGGCGTACAAGGCGTGTGATCTGGTGAGCAAGCTCACGCAGGCGGGTGCGGAGGTGCGGGTCGTTATGACCAGATCCGCGTGCGAGTTTGTCACTCCCCTCACTTTTCAAAGTCTCTCGCGACAACCGGTATTCACGGAGATGTTTTCTGCACCAAAAGAATTCGACCCGGTCCACGTAAGTTTGGCGGAGTGGGCTGACCTTCTGGTGATCGCTCCCGCCACGGCGAATATCATCGGGAAAATTGCCGGCGGGATCGCCGACGACCTTCTCTCATGCATCGTTATTGCGACGAAAGCCCCTGTCCTTCTCGCGCCTGCCATGAACACCGTCATGTGGGAGAACAGGATCGTGCGGGAGAACGTGAAGAAGCTGAAGGCACAGGGTTATCATTTCACCGGTCCCGGAAGCGGGTACCTTGCCTGCGGCTGCGAGGGGATCGGCCGCCTCACAAAAACCGAGGAAATCATGAGCGCCGCGGAAGGGCTTCTCTGAGGTGAAACCCACCTTTCTCATCACCGCCGGCCCAACGCGCGAATATCTTGATCCGGTGCGCTTCTTCTCCAATCCGTCATCCGGGAAAATGGGATATGCTCTTGCTTCCGCGGCGAGGGATGCCGGGGCGAGTGTGATTCTTGTAAGCGGTCCCGTTGCGCTACGGCCGCCGAAAGGGGCGAGACTTATCCGTGTCGAGAGCGCTCAGGAGATGTATAGGGAAGTGACGCGCTGCTACCGGGATGCGGACATTGTCATCATGGCCGCCGCCGTTGCGGACTACAGGCCGGAGAAATGTCTCAGCAAGAAAATGAAGAAAGGGAGGAGCGCCCTCTCCCTGAGAATGGTGCGGACTCCTGATATCCTGGCATCGCTCGGTGAAAAGAAGCGGAAGAGATTGCTCGTGGGATTTGCCGCTGAAACGGGCTCCCTCGTACGGGAGGCGCGGCGTAAGATGGGAGAGAAGAATCTGGATATGATCGTCGCCAATGATGTGTCACGCCGCGATACGGGTTTCGGGAGTGATTATAACAGGGCGCTCATCATTGATAAAAAAGGGACTGTAACACGCCTGCCCCGCATGAGCAAAGACAGGCTCGCCGGAATAATCGTCCGACAGTGCCTCCGGAATTTCTGAGATTACGCTTTATTATTCTTCTCCTGCCTGACACTTTAAACTTTACACTTTTGCTGCCGTGGTATCGGGACTCCCTTCGCCTCTCGCCTTCGGTGGTTCGCTCAGAACAAGCTCACCTCCGGTTCTTGTCCGGCCTCACGATGATCGGTGCTTTTATGCCTTACACTTTAAACTTTACACTTTTGCTGCCGTAGTACTGGTGCCGGAGGCCGGACTCGAACCGGCACGGGATTTAAGTCCCGAGGGATTTTAAGTCCCTTGCGTCTGCCATTCCGCCACTCCGGCAATACTTTTCGCGGAGTAAGTCAGGGGAATCGCCCCTTTATTATTTCTTATAAGGACGTTTATACCATTTTTGAGCTAACCTTCCAAGACCGAACGCACTGCAAGCTGAAGCAAACAGAATGAGGGGTTCGAAGATACTGCTTCAGCCGTCTGCCGACGTAAGACCGGGCATCATGGGCTGACACTGACATTCCTCTTATCCATCATAATTACATATAAACTATCAGCGCGCAGCTCTTCAAGATTTCGCACAGGCGGGAGCTTCCCGGACTCGATCACCGCCGCATAGAAGGTCATCTGTCGGCCGGCCATGGCGGGAGGCAGCATCGCTCGGGAGTAAATCCTCTGCGCATACGGTGCAGAGAAAGCGGGGACATTTTTATACAGGGGCACTATATCCTTTTGGACCGCGCCATCAAGGTGGAGGGTATAAGGACCATAGTGGGAATCCAGAATCATGTAGTAATCAAATTTCGAACGTATGGGCTGCGCCAGGCGGATATCAAACCAGAAATTGAGTCCCGCAGTGAGCGGCCCCGGGCTAATTTCAAGAGGGGGAATCGGAGTGGGAGATCTGGTGATTACCAGCGCAGGGGGCTCAGTAGGCGATTGTGCCGGTGACGGTGAGGGCGTACTCGTCCGCGTGGGCGTCGCTTTGGGCGGGAGAGTGGGTGTACGAGTCGGTGTACGCGTGGGTGTCGCTGTGGGTGAGGGAGTGGGTGTTCGAGTCGGCGTCCGCGTGGGCGTCGCTGTCGGCTGCTGACGGAATGCGTACAGGGCTGAATCTTCAGCCCCCACATACACCCTGTCACCGGAACTTATGGCGGGGGATGAGCTGATAACACCGCTGGTATAATAGGACCATAAGAGAGACCCTGCGGAGGAAAAAGCATAAAAACAGGCATCATGGGAACCCATATAGATATTTCCATCGGAACCTATGGCGGCTGATGAATATATATCATCCACCAGATCGTAACTCCATGCAAGCCCGCCTCTTGAACTGAGGCAATAAAGGGCATTGTCATTGCAGCCCACGACTGCTCTCCCAGAGCCATCTAGAGCGGGACAGACATATTCTATTGCATTTGATGCCGGCGCAGTCCGGTAGCTCCATTTGAGAATCCCCACGGAAGTGAGCGCATACAACTTTCCAAAATTTTGGTTGGGAGGAAATTCAGAGGCTCCGATGTATACCGTTCCTTCAGAACTTATCGAGGGAGACGTGCTGATCAGGTAACCCGTGTGATAGCTCCAATAAAGCCCGCCGGCCGAATTGAGGGTATAGAATCTCTGATCATAGGATGCGGCGTAAACTCGCCCGGCGGAATCAACTGCCGGAGAAGAGACTATCAACCAGTTTGTCGCATAGCTCCAGAACAGCGCGCCGCTGGAGTGCAGTGCGTAAATGTTGTTGTCCCTCGATCCGATGTATATCTTACCGTTCGGGCTTAACGCCGGCGAAGAGTGGAGGAAATCCCCGGCAAGGTCATAGCTCCACCCGAGGGTCCCCGCGCCGGTGAGCATGTAGAGTCTGTCGTCCTGGGAGCCCAGGTAGACGCGCCCGGCGGTATCAATAGCGGGAGAGGATTCAATGACGCCACCCGTTGTATAACTCCACGAAAGCGAGGCGAGAGAGGTCAGTGCATAAAACGCATGATCATCCGAGCCCATGTAGATGCGGCCGTCCGAACCTATTGCGGGGGATGACTGCAATGCGCCCGCGGCGTGGTATGACCAGAAAAGATCGCCTCGCGAAGGGCCTGAGTACGCCGGACTCAATCCCGTGTGCAGCGCATCGCGATGGAACATCGGCCAGGGGGAATTGGCAAGCTGCGCTTGAAGCGGCCCGCTGATGAGCAGAAGTGGCACGTAGGAGAGAAGTATGGCACTCGCGGTCTTGATTCGCATCGCCTTCTCCTTGATAGGGGAACTTCCCGCTGCTGCAATTCGGTTTTGCCACTTGAGCCTACCAAAAGCGTTGGAATTGGCAAAGCGCAATCCAACAAAGGAGAGTTTCTACCCACTCTTGATATGCCTATAGACCGGATCCATCCTTGTCATGGGGTTCCCTGCTTGCCCTGGCTGCCAACAGGCAGGTGGTGGGCAGGCAATAGGCGAGGGACTATAGCAGCCTGTCTTGGAGCGGTTACGTGCTGTTCTTGATGGTTACCCAATTCGCGCCTTCCATTTTATCGAAAAGGATAAGGTTCCGCTGCCTCGTTATGCCTGACCGCCTTACGTAACGCGAGCCCCAGATTATCGCGTGCCTTGCCGAAATCCGGATTGATCCGCAGCGCCTCGGAAAAGTGAGCGATAGCCTCGTCAATTCTCCCCTGGCGGGTCAGCACGACGCCGAGGTTGATGTGAGCCTCCATATAATCCGGATTGATTCGGAGCGCCGTTGAATAATGGGAGATGGCGTCATCAATCCTGCCCTCGCCGGCCAACGCGTTCCCCATAATATAATGTGTCGCAGCACTATTCGGATTGATCCGCAGCGCCTCGGAATAGTGGGCAATGGCCTCGTAGGTTTTACCCTGTCCGGCTAACGCGATTCCCATGTTATTGTCCTATATCAGGGTCAGACCTCTACTATTGACTAAGGGGAGGCAGCGTGATACCGTTCGGACATGGCAAGACCGCTGAGGATTGAATATCCAGGGGCATGGTACCATGTTACAAGCCGCGGGAGCGAGCGAGGGGAGATATTCCGGG
>JAPLCW010000089.1 GCA_026392015.1 Candidatus Auribacterota bacterium
GTTCGCTCCACTCTCTTTCAAATTGCTCAAATTAAAATTCACATCCACCGGCCACACACTCCCTATCATATTGTACCCACGCACAAACTCAGGCATCTCCACATCCCCCGACGCCACTTTCCCCACCACATATTGCGTCAACCGGGTGTGTCCTGTCCTTATCTGTAGGAAATACCCCTTCTCCGGCGCAATCAGCGCCTCATCCAATACTCCCTTCCATTTATGGGAGCTGGAAGACAGATACGCGTATTTCATCAGACTCCCATAATCCGGATCCTGTGTATATATCCTGTCTCCGGTAAGTGCACCACCTTCCGTCAGTTGAGTGCCAAATACCATGTCTATATCCCTATCGTACGATATCACAGGCAGACATATCAAATTGTAACCCACGGCAAGGTCATACCTGAACATCCCCACCGCGTCCGATGCGTACTGCGAGATGCCAGAGCAGGCGACCTTATAATATCTCTCACTCGCACCGTTCGGATGTCCGGCGGTCGATGTACCATCGTCTGTCCATGACCCTCCGGATACATCACTCTGTGCGATGTTGAATGCGGATTGCATGTCAACCGCGTAATACACATCCACATTGCAGCTCCCTGTCCAGGAAATCGTGATGTCTCCTGTATTTTCATTACGCATTATATTTGCTATTTCCGGTGGAATGGGCGTCGCAGTCGGCGTAGGTGTATCGGTCGGCGTGTCGGTCGGCGCAGGCGTTCTTGTTGGAGTTGAGGTTATTGTCGGCGTCTCCGTGGGCGTCCTGGAGGGCGGGTTGCTGGTGAGTGGAAGACTGTGTGTCCATGTATGAGTGCCTCCACGCACTACCCATGAATAAGTGTTCACGGTAGGGCCATACCATGGATCCATCAGGTACATGGTGTCACCGTCTATTCCACGGCCTACTACAAAATGTCCTCCACCGCTGTCCCAGCCCCATCGTATCACAGGAGGCCTTCCGGCATTTATTTCGGTCCCAACCTCCGATTGCGTCAGACACCTTTCATAAGGGGTACTTCCAATGCTGGCAAAATGGTTGAGAATCAGATCTATTCCCCTCCGGGTGGGATTGCTGCTTTCGCCATACAACCAGTTCCACTCATTATCCGATCCTGGCGTCCCATATGCGGCTATATCCGTCTGAGTCACTATTGTTCCGTAATACTCAAGGATCGCCTGCGAACAGCCCGCCCAGCACCAGTTGCTCCTTTCTTGGACTTTTTGCGGTACATTTAAAGTAGTGGCAAAAACCGCGGCGCTCCCCGTCATTAAAAATGCAAGGGCGAATATAAATCGGATGACGATGATAGATTTTCTCACAGAGGCCGGTTTTACGTTACCTGTTAATCGAAGCTTTTTGTTTAAGATTCTCTTGAACCAATGGCTTTAATATTTCGAGCATGCGCGGCAGTTCTGTCGTTGATGAATATTCCTTGCCCTGCCCCTTAAGCTCACTCTCGATGGCGCCCGCGCGGGGCAGAAGCGCAGTCAGATTGCGGTCATCTTTTTGGGGGACGGTAAAGAAATACTCACTGGCTTGGAAAACGACCACAAGCAGCGGATCGTATCCCTGCGCCCTCGGCCAACGCTTCATAACCTTTCCCATCTCCCCCGCCAAAGGCGCCATTCCGAGTGAAACCGTCTGCCATGAACTGCCAACCTTATCGACAACCAGCATAGCCCTCGTTTCATCCCCGACCATGACTGGGAAATACCACATCTCGGTAGGAGATATAACGGAATTAACAGAGTCTCCCTGTTTGAAGGCAAAAAGTGCTGAAGGAGTAATCATGTAGACATGGAACGGAATGCCGACGCGGGCCCTATCAATCGGAGCATCGGGGCCAAAACCATAGTCTTTAAACTCTCCAGCGGGTATGCGCTTTAAGAAAAACAGGAGCCCGCTCCTCGCGGCCTCAATTACCTCTTGCGGGGCCTTCTCAGCACTCGCATTCACGCACATGAAGAGCGGGATTGCAAGCAACAGAACGAATAAAATAGTTTTTTGAATTTTTCCCGCTGATCTCATAAAAATTGTCAGCTCCGGATCCGAAATAAACTACCACGGGCTTACGCCCGTGGTAGTAGTTTAGTTCAAGCTTCGCTTGCCGCTGTCCTTGTTTCCCTGTCTCTCGATATATTTCCGAATTACCGCCTCATTGATCCCAACGGTTGAAACAAAGCAGCCATCTGACCAAATGATATTGTGTGTAATAAACGCTATGCCCTTGTTTCCAATACTCCATATGAAATTCAGCATATCAAACAACGAGGACAGTAGGACTTCACCATACACGGGCTAACACCCGTGGAATTGCAGAGGTATATTAAAAAGGTGAGAATGTATAATTTAATTCTGGGATGATAAAACACGAATCATCCCTTATCTTGTAAAGTCGTTAATCTTTTATCCGCTATTCCTGGCTTATGTGATATAGGCGATCACACAACGGCGGGTACTGCCCATATTTATTCTGCAACAGGCTGTTGCAGAATGGGATATCTAAAACGTCTGCGCTATTCTTCCGCGGGGCCGCCGGTGTCGGGGTCACACGGGTCTGCCGCCTCTCCGGTCGTGACCCAGTAGAGATACTCCTCGATGTTGGACCAGTCGTCGCTGTCCGGATCATCCTCTTGGGCAGTCGCTGTCTCTACACAGGGAAATAGCGC
>JAPLCW010000130.1 GCA_026392015.1 Candidatus Auribacterota bacterium
GATTACCCCTCGGGGTAATCGGGGGGTACATCTGTACGCTATTAACAAGTTCTCTTAATTGTGCAAAAACAATAAAACTGATCCTTTTGATCTTTCTTAATCTTACGGGAAAGGGGGTACGATCTATCTTCCCATTCCCGCGGCGGATGCGAATGGAAATAGCATTATTGCCACTGATATGGTATACTATGCCAATAAAGTGAAAAATTTCCCCACCAGTATGATAAGGACCAAGGAGGCCCCGGTGATATGAGGAAGCTAATATTTACCATTATTTATTCGTTCTCAATATTTTTCTTTATGCTGCCATGGGGCAAAAATGGAGCTTGTATTTTTGGGCAAACAATCGAGAAATATGTGAGCATCGACACGGGAGATGATGGCAATGACGGGTCGCAGGTCCTGCCATGGGCCACTATCAAAAACGCACTCGCAAATGTCAGCGGCTCAGAATCCGCCCCCGTGAACATATATGTCGCGCAGGGGACGTATAACGAATACGAAATTAGCATGAAACCATACGTATCCATATACGGCGGATATAGTACCTCGACATGGGATAGAGATATCAAACAATACATAACCATTGTAGATGGATCAGGCGCAAGCGGCGTCGCCGATGTTTTCAATGGCAAAGATAACTCTACAATCGATGGCTTCACCATTCAGAATGCAAATCAGGATGGAGTTGATGCCGATTCATATTCTCCGACGATATCGAACTGCATCATAAGTAATTGCTCTTCTGGCGCCGTCAGGACCGATAACGGGGGCCCTATTGTATTGAAAAACATTCTTGCATTTAACGGGTATGGGATACTTGCGGAAACAAATATTGGAGCTACCCCAATTGTAGAAAATAATCTCATTATAGGATCGGTTCATGATGGCATTTATGCTGCCAATATGACAATAATGAATAATACCATCGACAAATCCGGATCATATGGAATCTACGTTGGAACAGCGGTTCCTTCACCCAATGTACTGATCCAGAATAACAACGTTACAAGAAACCATTTAGATGGAGTTAATGTCTCCAATAGCATCGTCGCTTCGGGAATAACCATAAAATATAATAATGTCTATGGTAATGATCGCGATAACTATGGCGGCCAGGCCAGTAGCGGCGAGGGAGATATTTCGTATAATCCTTTCTATGTGAAGCAATTACCTGAATCCGGCTCGTCAACTAATTATGATTATCATCTTCAATGGAACTCACCTTCAATAAATGCCGGAACGAATGATGATGCACCCTCGGATGATCTCGATGGCAATCCAAGGCCGGCGAACGGGAAAACGGATATCGGCTGCTACGAATATCAGGCTGTGCCTCCCCCTCCCCCACCTCCGCCTCCGCCACCATTTGATGTCCGTCTGAATGGCACTACGCTTTCCGCAGGTGATGCTTTCAGTGTTGATGTGACGGTCCCTCCATGCAACCAGGCTTTTGATGCCTGGGGCGTGGTACTCAAAGGCGCGGCGGTACTCTATTCCTTCGACCTCCGTAATCCCGCAAATCTCGTTGCAGGCGCCAAGCCGCTAATAAAAGGCGTGCGTTCATTGCCGTCTGTTTATGAGGGGACTCTTTGTTCTATCCCATCGATCCCTGGAGGAGCTGAGGGGCAGTACAGCGTCATCGTTGGACTGGTCCTCAGCGGCGTCACCCCAAAAAGCACCAACAATTTAATGTCCGGCTATTGGGATATGGAAAGTCTGACGATAAATCCCTGATGCCTTCTACCCTGATTCCACTTCTCATGAATTAAAAACTCTCTTCCAATCGCACACAGTCGGCTGACCGGCAGAAGCTCCACCACTTCACTTCATGGGAACTGTTCCGCATCTTCTGCACGTACCTGACCAAAAAACAATCTCAGCCCCAAGCATTCCCACAGTTTGAACCCCACCGATGTCGCCTCAATCCGGTGAAGACACCTCACCATCAGACTCGACACTATCACTTCACTGCGTCGTTAACTTCCGGAGCTTGTCATTCCCCTTGGAGACTCTTAAAGTATCTGCAAAACACCTACGGATTAGGAGGGATCGCCTCAGGGGCTTTTACAATCTCCATGTCTCTCAGTACATCACTCCCGGGCCAGAGCCCCGTGCTTATAAAAGGCTCCACAAGCCCTATCGGGTGAATCACACCCGTCCCATCGGCCAGATATATGCCGACTACATTACCACTATCATCTTTTACCAACTTGATCTTTCTTGCAATATCCTTTCCGGCGAAATAGGGCGCGGGATAGCCGGCGCGCGTGATCTCCTCAACCGTCGGCACGTTGCCCACTGCGTGTATGCCTCCGAACCCGTCCAGAACATAATATCCGTTCACTGTCCCTGTTCCTTCATCGAATACAACCTCCAGGTCACGTGCTATATTCATATTCGGCCAGTAGGGGCAGCCGCTGAAGGCGGGTAGGCGAACAGCTGGGTACGGATGCACTGCCCCATATGCATCGAGGATGTAGTAGCCCAGAACTTCATTCCCCGCGGACACCAGCTCTATATCCTTGGCCATGTCGCTCCCCGTGCCCCAGTCGGGGTTTCCGTATGTTGCTCCGGTGGAGAACACAATTCCCCTGCTGAGAAGCACGTAAAGACTGTCAAATGCTGGGCTGAGACCCATCTCTCTTGAAGGGACCCGCGCGGGAGTCCCGCCGCCGAATCTTCTCGGGACGGCGCCCACCTCGAACACACGCCCCTGGCAATCAAGAACATAATATCCTTTCACTCCTCCCGCTGAATCCGTAACGACTTTCATGTCGCGATAGCGATCCTGGCCCGATGCGTACGGCGCGCACCCTTGCGGCAGCGCGATCGGCGCGTCCTCAAGCCGGTGGGCCGGAAAAACAGCGCCGCATTTGTCCAGTATGACTATACCGGATATCCTGCTTGACGCTGCCTCACCAAGATCGGATATCCCGATAGCGTCCGCCACGACCTTGCCGTCGGCATACGCATTGCTCAGCCGCAGTTTGTATATCCCTTGCTTCATCGGTGCGCGCATCAGAAAATTCCATCTGCCCCCGCCTGATCGCTGATCGACGGTCGTGTTTGCCAGCCGCTGCGTGTAGTTATTGTTCCAAAGCTCGAACGGCGCATTAGGGGCTCTACCTGAGCCCTGTGGGTGCCGCTCATAGATATCATACAAACCATCCATGGGCATAGCCAGCACCCATGTAGCCACATGGTGGACCTGTTGGTCCGCCCTGAGAGTCCTGTTCCATGCGGGAGCAAGATGACAGCTGCCGCCGTATGCTCCGGCTTCATTCAGGATGCCCCAGTTTATACCGCTTCTGGAGGTTGCGAAAGCAGCCTGTGGATCATCCATTATGCGCGCCTCATACGCCCCGATGTCAATTTCCAGGCCTGTTTTGCGCGGATTCCCATCGGGATCGGTATCCCCGGTTGCGACATAGCTGGACGTCCCCTTATCAATGCATGGCGAATCAAATCTGAGGCGGTAGTTGTCCTTCGAAATGAAACGCGGGTCAGCGTTGATATTCCCCTCCCCCTGCCACCCGCCTCGGATACAGGAGTAGCCGGCAACATGATCCACTATTTGGGGGTCTGTGCGTAACTCTCCGTTTGTATTGCCCCAGAAAACCGAGTTGACCACTATTGGATAATCGTAGAAGGTTGAGAAATCAGCATTTGAAAAGTACACGCCCCCGCCCGACTGAGTAGCGGCATTGTCCGCTACGGTATCATTTACCAGATATGGACCATTCTCGGGGTAAGTACCATCAAAATCAGCATACACACCGCCCCCGTATGCTGCGGAGTTTAGGGCTATCAGATTGCTGCTGTAGCTCGACTGCGATACTGCATCGTAAATTCCCCCCCCCACGCCGCCAGCCCTATTATGAACTATGCTATTGCCCACCGCGTTCAAATCAAGTGTATCCGTGTAAATACCCCCGCCTTCCTCGCCTGCTATATTTTCGCCAACCATATTCCCGGCTATCTTTGCGCTGTAATATGGCCAGCGATGAGAGCTTCTTCCGAGCTCTTCAAAGAACATGCCCGCACCGCGAACAGCGGAGTTTCCCCATATTTTATTCCCGACAATGAGCGGCATAGCCCAGTTACAGTATATGCCTCCTCCATTAACCGCGGAATTTCCTGTTATTATATTGTCAGCTATGGTCGGGTAGGACAGTACGCATTTGATTGCACCACCATTTGCTATGCCCTCTGTATTTCGGATGGTAAAGCCGCGGATAATGGAATCACGTAGTTCACTTGAGCAGAAAATAACCGCGCTCCTTCCTTGTCCCTCAATGATGGTGTTGCCCACGACAGCCTCATCTGATGGATCGGTACTCCGTACCGTAACCGCCAGGCCGTTGAAATTGATACTCTCACGATAGATGCCCTGGCTTACTATGATCTCATTCCCCGCCCGACAATCTGGGTCGTTGAGCGCATCCTGGATACGGCTGTATGGTTTCTGCTCAGTCCCGTACCCGCATCCTGCGATGTTGCGCCCGTCCACGAAGAAACGAGTATCAGAGGCGCTGTGTCGTGGATTGCTGCCGGCGAGGAATTCGTGGAGGTTACTTATCCCGTCCCCGTCCGCGTCTCCCGAGCTGTCGGATGGATCATGCGGGTCAAAACCCCACCGCTCTTCCCATAAATCCGCCATACCGTCGCCATCACTATCGGCCAGCGGATTCAATATGAGATTGCAGGGGAGCCGGCGTTCGTTACGAGAGGCTTCTCCTTCCCTATCGGATACCTGGATTGAGATAATCTTCGTGCTGCAGAATTTTCCATCATCAGCCTTGATGATAACCTCCATCGGCTCATGATAAGGAGCATTATCTCCCGCATAGTCTCTGGTCCAGTTCACATCCAGTGAATCCGGGGTGAAAGTGAATTGCCCGCTCGCCGGATCAAATGTGCTGTTATAGAGCGGTGTGGTGCTGAGTGTCACGGGATCCCCATCCGGATCGGTAGCGGTTATCGTCGCGGTATAGGTCCCCCCCTCGATCACAGATGCACAGTATCTGTTATAGTCTTCTCCATTAACATTTATGATAGGCAATCTATTGGTGGCCCGTGAATTATAGGTTGTGAGCACGATGGCGAAATTGCTCACAACCCCCGCGCCCATTGCGGTATTGCATTCCGACGCCTCGACGAAATGATACTCAAAGGTATCATCGAATCCAAGCTCCACTACCAGAACCGGATTATCAAAGGGGAGGGGGCACTTATAGGAGAAGAAATCATCGACGGAGGACCATGGATTGTTTACATTTATTCCTCCCCACCAGCTCCGCTCGGTAACGTGCGGGAATTTCCAGATCCCCTGTGAGTCGGTGACGCCGATGAACTTCGGAATATCCCGTATCACGGAAACGCCGCCGGGCGGTGCAGACTCGCGCTGGAATACCCGAATGCTGCAATTCGGAACCGGCGATCCGTCTGCCTGCCGAACGACAAGGTTTATATCACCCTGCGGGACGGCCCCGAGGTAGTCGCCATAAAAACCGCGCCTGAGCCCATAGTTACGGTTGAGTCCAGCGACGCTTCCTGGTTCTAAATATTGAGTATTATCCGCCATCAGGCCGCGTGGAGTCCTATCCACGAGCGCTTGCCCTCCTGCATGCGTCATCCTAGTGCTGCCGTAGTACACTATCCCTCTTTCAATCACTGGCATAAGTTCCGTCCCTGCCACCCTCCCCCTGCCGGGAAGGGTGATGAGACAACGATCGATAGTTGTGTCAAAATTATATATATCCACAAGACCGATCTGGTGCCCTAATTCATGCATAAGCGAGTTCTCAATAATCTTGGCATAGGAGGATATCTTGGTTTCATTCCATTCAGTAAAGCAGAATCCCCATGCGCCATCAGTATGGCGGACATAATCTCCGATCGGGGTATGGCCCCCTCCTGTGTCGAGTGTTCCGTCCGGGACCACCTGCACCATATCAAGCCTGATCTTCTGCGGGCAGCCCGAAGCCCTTAACCTCCTCTCGAGCCCCATAAGCTGCATTTGGCACCAATCCTCGGCGGAACGACTTTCCAGATAATTCTTTCGAGCATTAAAACGTGTATAGGTGGTCTCGTCCATGTACATCCAGAAGTAGAGCGCATTGATGTAATCCTCAATCGAATTGTTGAGCTCACATTCCTCCGCTATAGTATGTTCCGGATCCAGCTCGAAGCGGATCCGATGGTCGCCGACCGCGCGTTCGTATTGCCTCAATTGCAGCTCCATCGCCCCGGCAGGGATGTCGATCAGGCATACAGTGTCGACGGGCCAGGGAGATGAGTACGAGAGTTCTATTGAATCGTCTCCTGCCGGTAGAAAGCTAATTATCCCCTCACGAACCTGTACATCATCAAAGTACCATCGATAGAGGATATTTGAGACGTCCTCATCTCCCTTGTTGAATACATGTGCAGTATAGGTGACCAAGTCTTCAGGTTTCGGCCATTTCTGCTCATTTTGCATACCGCCTTTGATATGTTGATCCCCGTCAAATGAAACATCAAACCTGTTGTACAAAGGCGTGCGGCTGATGAAACCAACATCGAGATCCGGCATGGAGTAGGCAAAAGAGAAGTTGAGCGCCAGGACTGCGATGATCGAGGAAATGGCCTTTAGCAACGTATTCATTACATCCTCCTCTCGGTTTCACCAAGCATTATTTTCCTTATGATATGCCCCAATTTCATCTTTATAGGTAGCATAAACCATGCCAAGAGATAAGATCAGCTAAAAATTAAATTCGGCGCTATTTACTTCCAGTGGAGGCTAATAGCACTAGAGAATATCCATATTATTTAGGATTTATGCCCTAAGGGTACTTGGTACCCATTATTTAAGTACCTGATTGGGTATTTATTGCCCAATTTCTAATAAGAATTGTCTGACAAAAGACTTATTGGCATTCCCAATGAAATAAGGTTTTGTAATAGGATAGGCATCTAACCTGGATTATTCATTAGAAGCATAAAAGAGCAATTTAAATGGATCAAAGTAAGCAACCGCGGATTTCGCGGATTGGGCGGATTACAAACAAGAATCCGCGTAATCAGCGTAATCCGCGGTGAAGACATTAAAAGTTGATAAATAGATCAGGTTAAGACTGAGAATGTGTGAAAAAATCCGGAATTCCATCTCTTTCTGAGAAGCATAGGTTGTAGGGGGCAGTTCGGGTAAAACTTGTCCTGTCGAAGACCCAGAGCGAAGTCGAAGGAACCCTGCCGCAGGATTCGACCCCTGCACAACGATTTTTTCACAGCTGCTGACCCCTTATGGCACTCCCGCTCTTGCCCCGGAGTATCCGTATCCGGGGAAGGCGGCAGGGCCGGGAGAATTACTGTCCTTTTGCCGTGGGGGTCACGCCCTTTAACGGGACCGGGGCTACGCCGGCGAGTTCCCCGATGATATTGATGAGTTCCGTCTGTGAGGGGATGACGACCTTGGCGTTGTGCATGAGTGACTTTTCAACAGCCTCGAGCTTGCGGAGAATCTGCGCGTTGCCCACGAAATACTCTTGCGCCGCCTCGTTGACGAGGCGGATTGCCTGGGCCTCGCCCTCCGCCTGGAGGATCTTGGATTGTTTTATCCCCTCCGCCTGTTTGATCTGGGCTCTTCGCTGACCATCCGCTTCCGTTTCCGTCGCGGTCGCAAAATCAATCGCGGCGATCTTCTCGTTCTCCGCTTTCACCACTTTATTCATCGTCTCTTGAACGTCCTTGGGGGGATCGATCTCCTTGAGCTCCGTCCGCACGACATCGATGCCCCAATGCGAGGTCTCATTACAGAGCGTCCTGAGGAGCTCCTCGTTGATCTTGCCCCGCTCGCTGTTCGCGGATTTAAGGGTAAGCGTACCGATGATATTTCTCAGGGTCGTTCGCGCGAGGTTGACGATCTGATACTGGTAGCTGAAGACGTTGTATTGCGAGCTCTTCACACTCTCCTCGTCCGCCTTCACCTTGAAATATACCTGTGCGTCCACGCGGGCGTTCAGGTTGTCGTTGGTGATGATCTCCTGGGGCTGGGCATCCACCATCTGCTCGGTTATGTTCACCTGGTACATCCGGTAGACCACAGGGAATATCCAGTGGAAACCGGGGGTGGCAAAATGGCAATACTTTCCCAGGCGCTCGATCAGGCCGCGATGCGTGGGCCTGATGATCCTGACGCCGCTGAAGAAGATGACCAGAGCGATAATAATAATGAAAACCATGAGAGCCTCCTTCCTGTTCTTACTGATTGTTATTGCTACCCGGAGCATTGTAGCGCCTTGGAGGCAAAAATTCAAAGTGGAAAATTTGCACAACAGTAAGGGGTCACTTATGGGTGGTATCCATTTCGCTTGTCATCCCGGCACTTCGACTGCGCTCAGTGTAAACTCGAGCGGGGATCCATTATAAAACCTGGATTCCTGCTGGAGCTTACCCTCGTGAAAACGGGGGCAGGAATGACATATTCAGCAATGTACCACCCATAAGTGATCCATTACGCACAACATCATCTGCCTTGGGCCGAAGAATTGTGCCTGGGTACCATATATGGGGCATTGAGTTGGGGACTGGGTAGTTATAGCACTTGGGCCCGGTCAGCCCTTGTGGATACAAACTACCCCAAAAGCCATACTATCATTGAGTATTCAGTATCCTTCCAGAATTTATAATGAATTCCTCACAAATGTGCAGGTTGTAACTCATTCAAAGCCAGGATGATAAAATTATAGCCTTAGATACGGCCTTTGGCATGGATTATGCTAGCTTACTATAATTGAGGACGTATGCCGTACATTTCAGTCTATGTGACTGGAGATGTGCGATAGATAGTTTTTTCAGTCTGTTTCTCAAACTCGGCTTCTCCATAAAAGCGAGGTGGCCATGAAGGTCAGAACATTCTGTGGTATGGCGGAGGCGGCGGTATTAATTGGGTGGAGCCTCGCCGCATTCGCAGAGTCGCTTCCACCGGACGGTGGTTCACATAACCAGTTCGATCCGAGTATGATGCGGGAAGGAAGTCCGCTTCCGGGTGCCGGTTATCCCTGGGAACGTGTTGTGCCGATCAAAGCCGAAAAGCAGGCCACAACGTCTCGCCCTGACGGCATTGATCTTGATGTCACCTATATCAGCCGGGAGCCGAGGTATAAAAGATATGATGTCCCCTCCTTTCGTATCCCGCAACTGAAACCGGGGACGGAGAACGACAAGCGCTGGCCGGATCACGGCGAGGCCGTGGCATTCACCGCCCATTTCAAGAACAGTGGGACAAGTACAAGTCCTCCATTCAAGTATAAGTGGTTGATAGACGGGAGGGAGGTTGTTCCTGCATCGTTTTTTCCCCAAATGGAACCATCCGTCGAGGGCACCTCTATTTTATGGTGGAACTGGGCGCACATGATGGATGGCGAACGTGTTGTGGACGATCATACCGTGCAGTTTATTGTAGATCCGGACAACCTTGTCCCCGAGACGTGCGAGACGAATAATAGTCTGGAGGATCGCACAAACGCACTGTCTCTTCGCATCGTCATGACGCCGGAGATGTACGCAAAATATAGTGTCCCCGCGGCCCCGGCTCTGCCCTGCTCCGCTGAGGACTGGCTCCAGAAAAACATCGCCGCAATGAATTGGGCCTTCGCCAATTCCGTATACGACTGTGCGCCCGATGGAGCCACCGAGCGGGTGAGAATAGACTCGATTGAAATATCCTCCCGCGCTCCCCATGTTGACCTTGCGTTTGACGGCGGTTGGTTTGTCAATGCCGACTACCGACACGTGAGCGCCTTCTATGATCCCGCCACTGACATCGACTGGGGCTTTGCGCATGAGCTGAGTCATCAGGTAGGTCTGATAGACCTCTATGCATCGAATCTCTTCGATGTCGATGTACGAGTGCTCGATCGTGAAGGGATGCCCGCCAACTTCGGCTTTATGTGGCCCCGCGGGGACCTCATGGAGGGAGGAGATATCGCGCCGCATACAGATCATCACCTCTATTCCAGTCACAGCGCCTGTGGCATCTCGTCAAACAAGGGGTACAGACGAGGCTATATTGGAGAATATCAATTTGACATCCCCCGCGAAAACTATCTGCGCGTCCTGGACGTGCGAGGCAATCCGGCACCGGGCGTACGGGTGGATATCTACCCGCAGGCGGGTGTGTATCCCAATCAAGAAACGTACATCAATAACAGTCCCGTGATCAGCGGCATCGCCGACTACGATGGTATTTTTCACCTTCCCAACCGTTCAGTAAATGGCGGCATAACAACCCGCACGGGCCATACTTTTCGGGATAATCCGTTCGGAGCTGTGAGTGTGGCAGGCGATAATAACCGTTTTCTTGTGAAGCTCAGCAGGGAGGATCATGAAGAGTTCGATTGGATGGATATCACCGAATTCAACCTTGCATACTGGAGCGGCGATACGGAAAGCCATACGTTCACAATCAACTCTCACATTCCGACATATGGTCTGCGTGGACCTGGGACAGTATCCGCGAAGGTGGAAGGATCGAAGGCGACGCTGAGCTGGAGCCCCGGTCCTCCGCCGGCGGTCTCAGGTTACTATGTGTACAGGGCCGCGCCCCCGATTTACCGATATGAGAGAGTCAGTAATATTGTGTACGGGTTAAGCTATACAGATGTCTATAATGACAAGCGTATTTACGCGGTGACGGCGCTAGATGGTAATGGGGAGGAAAGCGGGTTCAGTAATTTTGTATGGGCGCCATGTCTCTCAAGCCCCACCTCGGTGGACATCGCCCCCGATGGCACAAGGGTCATTCTTGACCATACAGTATTGCTCCAGCGGCCAGACGGAAGATACATTCGGAACTTCGGGAGCCCGCACTATGACCTTTCTTCCGCGGAGTTCATGGCTATGGATAGCCAGGAGCGCTTTCTCTTTAATTATGATGAGGCGCATGGCGTGGGCCGCCAGTTCGTGCGCTTCGCCCGAGGTGCTCTCCAGAGCATTTATGATTTTGGCTCGCGTGGCTCCGGGAATGGGCAATTTCGCTCTCCGGCGGCTATCGCGGTGCGCGGCGATCCATGCGATTGGATGGGGTATAGCGAAGATACGACATGCGATTACCGCATTCTCGTGGCCGACAGCAGCAACAACCGTATCCAGGTGCTTCACGAGCCGGTATTTGACGAGTATCTGGAATTTTTAAGCGCATACGGTGGCTACGGGCAAGGCCCGGGACAGTTTAATTATCCGCGGGGACTTGCGGTAGCAGGCCTCGGCATGGTTATAGTCGCCGATTCCGGAAATGACCGTCTCCAGGTCCTGTCCTTTGATGGCACTGACTTTAGCTTCATCCGCGAGATCACGGGTGATCTTTATAGCCCTACTGCGGTGGATGTATACGGTTCGGATAAAATTATTGTAGCCGATACCGGGAATAACGCGATTAAGGTTTTCGATATGGAAGGGAATCTCCGTTCGCACTATACCTTGCCCAACGACGGTTGTTACAGAGGCCCATTCAATCAGCCTACGGGAGTTACCGTAGACCGGAATGGCAATATCATAGTCGCTGATACAGGTAACAAGCGCGTGGTTTCCATCCTGAATGCGCTGCCGCCCTTACCCACACCGACGCGTACCCCCACATCTACTCCTACTCATACGCCGACGACGACGCCCACATCTACTCCCACGAGCACGCCGACAATTACCCCCACGACCCCGCCGCTTCCGTCCTACATCATAGACAATACGGACATCGCCGGTTTCAGAGTGACAGGCGCGTGGACATCGGGAGCTGCATCGTCCCAGAAATACGGGAGTGACTATGGATACCACGCGGTGAACGCCTCTTCCGACACCGCGCAGTGGGCCGCGAATGTGGAAGCGGGCGTGTATGAAGTGTACGTCTGGTATCCAACGGGCACCAACAGGAGCGCCGATGCGCAGTACATTGTTCAGGATAGCCGCGGGGCGTATTCGTATTACGTCAATCAGCAGGCGAACGGTGGAGGATGGCGCAGGCTGGGAACGCAATTCCGCTGTTCCGGGAGCACCACCGTCACGCTTACGGCGCGGGGTTCGGACACAAGCCGGTATGTCATCGCCGATGCGATAAAACTGGTTATGATCTCCAGGGATCTTGCCCCGACGCCGACCCCCACTCGTACCAATGTTCCCACCCCTCCGCCTCTTCCGTCCTACATCATAGACAATGCGGATGCCGCCGGCTTCAAAGCGACGGGCGCGTGGACATCGGGAGCTGCATCGTCTCAGAAATACGGGAGTGACTATGGGTACCACGCGGTGAACGCCTCTTCCGACACCGCGCAGTGGGCCGCGAATGTGGAAGCGGGCGTGTATGAAGTGTACGTCTGGTATCCAACAGGCACCAACAGGAGCGCCGATGCGCAGTACATTGTTCAGGATAGCCGCGGGGCGTATTCGTATTACGTCAATCAGCAGGCGAACGGGGGAGGATGGTGCAGGCTGGGAACGCAATTCCGCTGTTCCGGGGGCACCACCGTCACGCTTACGGCGCGGGGTTCGGACACAAGCCGCTATGCCATCGCCGATGCGGTGAAGCTGGTGATGGTCGCGAGGTAAGCCTCTCCCGAGGTACGGTGGGGCAAGGTGGAATCGTAGAGCAGACCGCTTCGATGATGATTGCCGACAAAAGAGGAGTAGCTCAATGACGTGCAAACGCCGTGTGCGGAGGGGGATCCTATTATGAAGAGAAGCAGCCGGTTATTCTTTATTCCGGGTATAGCCTGTGGGGCCATCTTCACTCTCATTCATTGCCAAACGGCCGCCGCGCGGGAACTCGTGGTCGACGCGAGTGGTGAGGAGGAGTACAGGATTATCCAGGAAGCGATTGACGATGCCTCACCCGGAGATGTCGTAAAGGTGAAGAGTGGAAGGTACAGGGATTATTTTATAAGAAACATACCCGGGCATGGCAATGTATGGGGGGCTGTTTTCCTTAAAAGCAATGTATCTGTTATAGGAGAGGGCGCGGACGATACCGTTATTGAGGGGGTTATGCCATATTCGAGTACCGTACCGACGCAGAATCTGGGCGTTGTCAACGCATTCGGCGCTGATGGGGCGAGGCTTAGCGGTTTTACCATAGTTGCGTATAGTGATGAGATCTATACTTTTTCCGGAGCTTATGGAGTCTATGGAGAGCATTCAGACAATTTAATCATCGACAATAACTTTATTGACGGAAGGCGCAACACAGGCACATGCAGGTGCTTCGATGGGGCGATCAGGCTTTTGGGATGCAATGCCAGTATCTATAGAAATACATGTTACTGGCTCGATTCGGTTGGCATAGAGCTGAGGGGATGGGATATCTCTCACATCTATAATAATACTCTATACGGGCATACTGAGGATGGGATGCCTTACGCAATGTACGGTATGGACCTGGCAGGCGGAAGCTCTCCTCATATTTGGAATAACATTATTGCGGGATATAAAAGCGGTATAGGGATTTCCTCTGACTCGAGCATTGTAAGCGGGTCGAGAAGCAACAATTTCTGGAACTGCGGCCGTAAATATTCCGACAATAGGAGCGGCGATGATGATCTGGAAACCAATCCGGTATTCATCGACAATCCGGAGTGGGTCTTCAACGAGAAGCTGAACCTCGGTTTGAAAAACGGTTCTCCCCTCATAGATCGAGGAGCTATGATTTCTGGTCTGGTCTACGCCGGCAGCGCCCCGGAAGTGGGCGCATACGAAAAAATGGAAGGGGATGCCGGAAGCTGCATTGTGGATGATGGTTCGGAGAATTATTTTGAAAGCGGATCCGGATGGACAGGCGGCAACGCCAGTCCCGGCTATTACGGGTCTGGCTATAGATATCATGCGGGTGGCGCAGCTTCCGCGTCTGCCCGATGGTCTTATCCCGGAACTATTCCCTTCTCCGGTGTTTATGAGGTCCGGGTGATCTGGTCCGCAGGATCGAATCGGGCAACTAACGCGCCCTATGAAGTCATGATAAACGGTACTCCTCATCAGACATTGAGGGGGGAACACGGATACGACCAGCGCTCCGCCGGCGGGCAATGGCACACCCTCGGGGCATATACGCTGGATGTGGGAGACAGCCTTGCAATAAGGCTCCGATGTAACGCGAACAATTATGTTATCGCCGATGCCGTAAGATTCTTATTCAAGGGGGATAATTTCAGCGGGCCGATCATCGTGGATAATTCAAACACCGATGCGTTCCTCATATACGGCGATGGCTGGAGCAGGGGCAGTGCCCCTGTTCCCTATGGCAGCGATTATCTCTACCATGTCACGACTGCGCGAGGAGACGAGAGTAACTTTGCTCTCTGGTCCGCGATAGCTCCGGTGGAAGGCGATTACGTGGTGTGGGCGTACTGGGTGCCCGGCCAGAATCGCACTGCGGATGCAACCTACCTTGTGGAGGGAGGAAATAGCGTTGCAGAAGTCGGGGGTAATCAAACGGTTGCCGGATGCACATGGAACCGTCTTGATGAACTCACGAATGTGCAGAAAAACCAAAAGATGGATGTCTCCCTATTCACCGGGTCGTCTCATGCCGGCTCCTATGTTATTGCCGATGCGGTAATGTTTGTATACAAGGACCCTTCCATGGATTATATAGTGGACGACGCTGATGCGGGTTTTGAGTTATATCCGCCGGCCGGCTGGACGCGGGACAGCCTGAGCCCGAATAGATACGGGCCTTGCCGCCGGTATTCTCTTAAGGGTGACGGCGAAAATTATGCCGTGTGGACCGTGAACATCGAGGAGGCGGGCTGGTATGAACTCTACGTCTGGTATACCGGGTCTTCCAATAACACGAGCACAGCGTGTTATGAGTTTTGGGAGGGAAGGTATGCATCGCTGATAGGCCGGAAATGCATGAATCAGCGCGTAACCGGCGGGCCATGGAACCGCATCGGCGAATACATGCTACAGCCCGGGATGTACACATCCCGCCTTTCTAACACGCATGCCGATGGGTATGTCATCGCCGATGCCTTTGGATTGAAAAGAAGGCGCATTGGTGTTCCATTTTCCTATGGTGTATACGGGCTGGTTACCCTCGATAAATGTGGTGCTGTTTTTATGGCGCACACGGAGGGAAGATCACCAATCCCTCTTCCCTCAGGCTACCCGCCCTATTGTCCCGGCCAGGACCGGTACAGGGATATCGAAGCGATTGTGGATTACCTTGGGAACTTTATCGGCTATTACGCCTTGAGCGGGGATGGGCACGTATACGGGGTTGGCCGCACACCGGCCGGCATAGGGCAGGATCTCGCAGCTCCCGGTCCTGCCGCCGCCCTGAAACTCAACCGGACGGGGGACGGGCTCTATGTTCTTCTGAATAACGGCTCCGTATGGGCGGAAGGCTCAAATGCTCCTACCTTCGGTTATCCCGAATTGGCGGGAGGAAATCAAGCCCGAGATATCGAGCTCGTACACAAGAACGGTAGGGTAGCGGGCTATTATATTCTCGATTCCTATGGCCAGGTCTACGCGTACCCGGAAGGGGCGCTGCCGTTGTTCGAGGAGGGCCCGATCTGGGCCGGACAGGATAGGGCGCGGGATCTGGAGATAGTATATGACGGTACGACGGGTGTGGTGAGCGGATATTACGTGCTGGATGGATGGGGCGCTATTCGTGCGCGGGGGAATGTTCCTTCTGTTGCGGAAATTACCAGAATAGGATATGAGGCGCCGAATTTCGGATGGGACATCGCCCGGAAAATAAAGCTTATCAAGAATAGAGAAACAGAGGTAACAGGAATCTATCTATGTGATGGGACTGGGGTGATCCATCCCATAGGGCTTGTAGAACCTTTTATCAATACGGGGTTATGGCCGGGCAGCGATATTATCAGAGGCATGGACATTGTCGGGGATTCTTTTAGAGCCCTTCGCTAGAGAAAGGCGCACCGTCACGCGCTGTACGCTGCCGGATGCCGAATCAACGGATCGCGCCCCCCCCGCAGGCCACCCGGCGTGAGAATGATCTCCCTCCATGAAAAGGGCGGCCCCATAAAAAGCATTTTAGACTTCGATCCCGAGGCGCTTGAGCATTCGCGCAAGGCCTTTGCGGCTCACGCCCAATTCCTCGGAGGCTTTTGTCTGGTTCCCGTTCCACTTTGCGAGGGCTTTGATAATCATCTCTTTTTCGAGAACCTTGACAGTTTCCTTAAGGTTGAGGCTCTCTACGGAGAGCTTCTCCAGGAGTTGGGCTCCCTCCTCTCCGGAAATTTTGGGCGAGAGGTCTTTTGTTGTCAGCATTTCGTCGTCGTCGGCCATGACCATCGCTTTCTCGATCTCGTTCTCCAGTTCCCGCACATTGCCGGGGAATCTGTATGCCATAAGCCTGCCCATAGCCTCCCTGCTGATCCCCTTGATGTTTTTCTTCGACGATTTGCTCATGGTTTCAAGAAAGTGCGCTGCGAGGAGCGGGATATCCTCTTTTCTCTCCCTGAGCGGCGGGACATGGATGGTGAAGGCGTTCAGCCTGTAGTAGAGATCCTCCCTGAATCTGCCCTCCTTTACCTCCGTTGCCAGATCCTTGTTCGTGGCGGATATGATCCTGAGATCGACACTCTTTTCCTGCACGCTCCCCAGCGGACGCATCACCCCTTCCTGGAGCACCCGGAGAAGTTTGGCCTGGAGAGACGGCGTCATGTCGGCGACCTCGTCGAGAAAGATGGTCCCCCCGTCGGCGATTTCGAACAGTCCCTTCTTGTCCTGAACGGCCCCCGTAAATGCCCCCCGCTTATGCCCGAAGAGTTCGCTCTCCAGGAGGGACTCCGCCAGGGCCGAGCAGTTCTGGGCAACGAACATGGCGTCCTTCCGGGGCCCCTTAAAATGGATTTCCTTGGCGATGAGTTCCTTGCCCGTCCCTGTCTCTCCCTCGATGAGCACGGCGATGGTGGATGCGGCAGCCTTATCGATCAGGTCGAGCACCTTGTGCAGGATGGGGCTATTCCCCAGGATATAGCGTGACCTCTGCAGGGTGGCGCGCACCTCTTTCTTTAAATAGAGATTCTCTGTTCGCAGGTGCTCATCCTCCTGCCGGAGCTTGGAGTAAATCCCCGCGTTCTCCAGGGCAATCGCAGCTTGTGTCGCGAATGAATCGATGACCTTGATGTCTTCGTCCCAGAGATGATAGCCGGGGTGATCTCTCTCCATATAGATGATCCTCATCTGCGTTTTCCTGTGCACAATCGGCAGGCAGAAGATCGCGCGCGGGCGAATGGAATGGTCTCCCTCGAGAAATGAGGGGGTCTTTCCTTTCGGCAGATGGTTAATCACCAACGGATGCCTCTCCGCCGCGACCCTGGAGATGATCTCTTTGCCGTAGGCGAAGTGATCGCTGTCTATGAGCGCGACGGGCATCCCCACCGCGCACTCGATGCGCAGCTCATGGTTTTCCTCCCCGCCGTCCCCGCAGGTGAACAGCGCACCCCTGTCGGCGCCCACCGCGCTGATCATTGACTCGAGAATTGCGGGGCACAACTCGTTGATGTCCAGGACGCCGCTGATCGCGGCGCTCATCTCTGACACGGATCTCCTGAGTTTTTTCGCGCGACGCTCGTGGACAACCCCGGTATGGATGGAAAGCGCAAAGTAGGATGAGAAGATGGCGAGGAGCGGATAGATGGTGTTGGATTGGATGCCATGGGCAGAGAACAGGTATTGGTTGGATATAAGGAAAATTGCAATGAAGACGAGCGCGACGCCGAGGCCGAGGAGTGACCTCCCTGCGCGCGGAAAGAAAAGAGCCATGAGGAGCGGGAGAAAGATGATGCAGAACGCGGTGATTGCGGCGCCTTCCGTTGACTCGGTGAGGTAGCGCGCGTGCAGCATGTTGTCGATGCAGGTGGCCTGAAGCTCCACGCTGGGGAGTGCCGCGTAGAAGGGGGTGATGCGTGTCTCGAAATCCCCGCTGCTGGTTCCTCCTATGAGCACCGCCTTATCCCGGATGAGATTCTCCGGGACATCGCCGGCGAGGATCTTCCACGCCGGAACCGATCTGAAGGTCTGTGGAGGGCCATAATAGTTAATGAACATCTGTCCCATCCCATCCGTGGGAATCTTCAGAGGACCGACCTCGAGGTAGAGGGCGTGTTTCCCGACGAGGATGACCCGCGGATTTTTTGCATTGCAATACTGCTTCAGCGCGGCGGTTGCGAAGCTCTGATAAATATTGTTTCCCGATTGGACGAAGAGCGGAATGCGGCGCACGAAGCCGTCGTTCTCGAGCTGGACATTGTAGTACCCGCTTGCAGCCGCGACCGCGGTAATGGCCGGGGTGTTCAGCTCCAGCCCGAGCACCTCGAGGAGGTTCGGTTTTATATCCTCTCCGGAGATGTTGGTGAGCACCGGAATCCTGAATGGGCGCAGGAGATCAAGGGATTTTTCAAATAGCTCGCGTGATTGAAAAGTGGACTCCTGCGGGGTGAAGCTTACGTAGTACGCGAGCACAACGTTCCCGGCATCTTTCATGGCCTGGATGAGTTCGAGATCGGCAATTGGGTCAGGCGACGGGAATGAGAAGAGGATATCGATGCCTATGAGCTTCGCTCCCTTTCCGGAGAGATTCCTGATCAACCGGGCGAATATTTTCCGGTCCCAGGGCCACTTCCCGACATTGTCCAGGCTCTTCCGGTCAATGGCGATGAGGGTGATCTCATCGCCGGGCCTGAGGTGACCGCGAATTCTGAATTTGGCGTCGATGCATTTGAACTCGAGCTGCTGGAGGGCGTAGGGTTTGAGAAAATAGAGTGCGAAGGCGGCGATGATTATCGCGCCCGCAATGCACAGTCTTGTCTTGAGCATGTTTCCGGCCATAAGAAGTAAATCTATTCACCAACTTTTAATGTTTTAACCGCGGATTACGCGGATTATGCGGATGTGCATTGTTTAATCCGCCCAATCCGTCCAATCCGCGGTTTCGTATGTTTGGCCGTTAAGATTGCTCTTTTATTCGTCTGCTGAATAATTTTCAGGCTAAATAGCCTCGCGAATAATCCCGCCTATAAGCTTATTGTCCCCACCAGCGAAAATATGTCCCGGCCGTACTCGAACAGCGCCACCGTGGAGCCGTTCACCACAAGTTCGTATTGCAGCGCAACCCCCAGATACTTGTTGAGCTGCCGGTTGACTGTCACGATGTAATTCTGCTGTTCGTCGTAGCGGTTAAATTCGCTCTTGAAGTAGTCTTTTATATAGTACTCGCCGATAAAATCGAGCGTCACATCGCACACGAGCGGCGTGAATAGCTCCCCATAGACCTTCATGCCGTTGTAGACGTAGTTGAATCCGTAGGCGTTATTCCTTTCGTAATCAACCCCGGTGCGCACCCACCTGCGCGCGTCCCGCGATAAGAAAAAGTATTGATCAATCGCCACCGTATGGTTACGCGCGCTTCGATTATCCTGCTTGAACTCGAACGGGAGAAGGTAGTCGTCCACCTCGAACCGGTAGTACGGCTGCGTGAAGGTAAACCACGTCTCCGGCAGGGTGAAGCCGGGGGACACCGAGTTGCTCCTGAGGTAACTTTGTTTGCAGTCATCGAGGAAGTAGTATTCGTACTCATAGCCCACGAAGGGGGAAAACCAGGGCAGATTGAAATTCAGTCCCGAGGAAAGATCGTTCCCCGTGAGGTTGAAGTCCCCGAGCTGATTGTGCACGGACTGGATGAATCGCTCGCGGGTATTGAAAGTCATGAGATCTCCCACGGGCAAGCTAAAGTTGAGGATGCCCGTCGTGGCAAATCTGAAATCGTCCTGGTCGGATATGTCAAGGATACTGCTGTCATACGGATTGAGCACCACATTGCTGTCGTACTCGTACCGCGTCTCTACCTGTATCCCGAGGTGCGGCGCCGCCCTCTTCTGGCTGAGGAGACGGGCGAGATCGCCGGCCTCAAGCCCCACCTCGGATTCGGGAGCGGCCTGGTACGCCTGGCTGAATTCGTTGAGCGCTTCGGCCGTGTTTTTTCTCTCGAGGTGGGCCAGGCCCATCCTGTAATGGTGATGGACACGATAGGAGGGGTCCAACCTGGCGGCCTCTCTGAACGCCTCATCCGCCTTCGCAAGCTCTCCGAGCGCGATCCATGAGAGTCCGATGTAGTAGACGCATTCGGCGTCCTGGGTCCTTTCTTTTCTGACCGAGTCGAGCAGCTTCATTGCATCCGGATAACGCCCCTGGTAGTAGTAGGCGATCCCAAGCTCATCTTTCGCGTCGGTATAGTCGGGGTGTTCCTCCAGGAGGTCCGTTAATAGAGAGATCGCTTTTTCGTGACGCCCGAGACGGTTATAGCTGGCGCCGAGGTAGAGCGTGGCCTGGGGGTCCGCTTGTTTTTCCTTCAGGGCGCTTTCAAATTCCTTTATCGCCGTGAGGTAGTCGAGATTGTTCATCGCGGCCATTCCGCGCGAAATGCCCAATTCGTAGAGAGTTTCGTTTGCATTCGGGGATGTGGGATAGAGCATCAGAGACAACAGAGATAGTCCGACCACAGTCGTTTTTCTCATTGGATGATTATTATATAACCTTCGCCCGGAAAGACAAACCAAAATTCAAAGGACGAATTCAAAGATGTGGGGTAATTCTCAGGGGCGGAATATGCTGAACGGATAGAATCCGCATATTTTCTTGTAGCAGTATCCGTGTTTCCCTAACTACTAGACATCTTCATAATCCAAAAACTTAACAAATGAGTCAAGTTTGAGGAGAGTATAAATCCCCCTTCCTCCCCCTTTTCAAAAGGGGGATAAGAGGGGGATTTGAAATGTCGTCAATACTTCACCAGGCACGAATCATCCGGTTTGAGGCGAAGCTTCGCTAGCTACTGACTACTAAACTTCTGGTTTCTCGCTACTGATTAAGGTCCAACGATACCGGACATACCCCCTCCTCCTCCTCCTCCTCCGGTGATGCCGGAGATGCCTCCGGTGCCGCTGCCTCCGCCGGGAACAATGCCGCCGACCGTGCCTCTTGAAGAACCGGCTCTACCCGCCGCGCTGCCGGAGCCGGAAACAGCGGATACGGCACCCACCCTACCTCCGGGAATGCTCGCCTGCCCGCCCACGCTCGCGGGGAGGATGAAATCCTTTCCCACCACGGAAACCTGGGGACTTCCTGACTGGGCGGCTGCCTTTCGCATATCCGATTTTGCGGCCGATCCGCCCTTGGAGCCGGCGCCGCTGCGAATCTCGGCCGATTTCAGGTTCTTGCGCGATTTGTCGCTGAGCTGGTCGGTGATCGAGGTCGCTTTTCTCAGAGAATCAGCCGCTTCTTTCGTGAGTACGCGTGGCTGCTCCGGCGCATTCCTGGCCTTCACATCAGTCCAGTGATTTGCGGTGAGGCGTGTCACGCCCGCGATGTGCTCCTTGCGTTGCTGCACCTCAACCGTTCCATCCAGCACATATACCTGGGTCAACTCGCTCGCAGGGGTGTAGCGGACGAGAAAGTCCGTGCCGCGGACCCCCGCGATCGCGTTCCCGGACTGTATGACACTGAGAGAGTCCTGCGAATATTCCTGGAGCATCGAGCGGATGAAACCCTTCTTGAGGTTGAAGAGCGTGTCCCGCCATTTCTTCTCCGTGTCGGCCAGGTGCTTGGTGATCTCGATCGTGGTATCCTCCGTTATCACGAGAATATTGTTGTCGTTAAAGAGCACCTTCGCCTGCCCCCCGACGCCTGTCTGGATCACATCGTGCAGGTAGATCTTCTCGCTGAGGTTTGGGGCAAATTCAGAGTTTTCCCTGACAATCGTCACCGGCATCTTCATCGCGGTGAATACGCCCACCTCGTCCTCCGCATACGATCCCGCAGCAAACAAAAGAGTGACCGCGATCGCGGCAAGACCTGCCCATTGCGCCCTTTTCATAGCATCAATCCCCCTCTCCGCTGGATTTCGCGACATTCTTCAACCATCGAATCGGCCGTAGTGTTTGTTGCATCGAGCAGCGCAACATTTACAATTTCACTTTCTCGCTATGAAAATAGCATATATTTCAGGCAAGGCAAAGCCGCAATTCGCCGTAAGGGGTCACTTATGGGTGGTATCCATTTCGCTTGTCATCCCCGCGAAAGCGGGGATCCATTATGAAACCTGGATTCCTGCTTTCGCAGGAATGACATATTCAGCAATGTACCACCCATAAGTGACCCCTTACAATTCGCCTGGTCTGATCTATTCACCAATTCAAAACTGACATAACTGATCTTCATAAAAGATTATAGTAGCTAGGGGTTAGTAGTTAGGTAATAGGGAGAATGTTATATTTCTGGGACATTATCCTTAGCACCCGGCTATTAATATCCAGCTACCGCCTTGCAGTTTCACTTTCCCTAATCCCTAACTACTAGTCCCTAGCTACTGTTGTTCATCTGCGCAAATCTGCGTCCAAACATTCAGTATATTCATTGCCCTCAGTGGTTACGCCCCTTTTACTACGGGTGCCTCATGAATAATCCAGGCTAGAGGGGGCGGCGGGAAAATTTTCTTAGACTCCCGCTATTCCACCATCAGGCTATTGCTGTTTGTCATGTAGACTATCCTGCCCGAACCGGGCTCTGTGAGCGCCACTATGAACCTGAAGCTCCCCGGTGCCGATATTGTGAACGGCATCACCCCGCTCTGCGCTGTGTGGATCCTCATTCTCGATACCGCCCTCGGAATAGAACTTATTCTCCTCGGGTTCACGTTCACAAATCCGCGGAAGTTGTTTGTGGCCGCATAATAGGTGCTCTCCTGGTACGCGATCGCAAAAATCACGTCCGCCGTGAAGTCGATCCCCGCCGGCGGCAATAGTGACCAGTCTATGTACATCTGGGCGCCCTTTTCCGATCGGATGATCCTCCTGGGGCTCGCGAACAGGGTGATCCCCTGGAATCTGCTCGTCTGAATCGTCGGGAGCGCGTAATTCTCGATGGCCACCGCATACGGATTGACCCCCACGATGACCCGCTGAGGATCGCCTCCCGTTGTGGTATTCAGCACGTTCAGTTCACCCAGGAACGCTCCCTGAGAGACGCCAAAGCAGGGCACGACGAACTGATCTGCCTGCTGCGTGGACCGCCATGCGCCTATGAGCGGTCCCTCATTCACATTAAAATAACTGTTTGAGGAACTATTCCACGTGCTGTAGCAGACATTATTTGAGCTGAAATTGGAGGTGAAGAAATACCGGCCATCACGCCGGAAGCTGATACTCACCGGATTCATCCCTTCCTCATCGTAGGGGATGTAGGAATTGTCCGTGAGATCCACGGCCTTCACGTTGCTGTCAAACTCGCCCGTGTAGCTTATGTACAATCGCTTGTGAACGCTACCATCTTCGAGCCGCTCGTCAGGGCCGAACTTCACGTCGAACGGCGGGCGACCGAGGCTATCACCGATTACACGATAGGACGGATCGGCCGGGCGGCCGTCGGAACCGATAGCGAACAGTTGGACGACGTAGTCATTGGAGCAGGAGACGGCGAGCACTGAATTGTCGTTGGATATCGCGATGCCCGCGCAATTCGTTTTGCCGATAGTGATGGGGTCGCCGGCCGGCTCGCCCCAGACCACCTCCAGACTGTTGAGGTCGATAACGCTTATACTGCCGGGGGTAGTCTCGGGTGACGGGCCGAGGTTCTTGACGTACGCAAACCTGCCGTCATGATCTATCGCAATACCGTAGGGCTGGGTGCCTACGTCTATCTGTTTGATCTCCCGGGGGTTATCCCTGTCCGCGCGGATTACGGAGACGGTGTTGGAAGAGGAATTTGCGACAAGGACATATTCGCCGTGCGGCATGATATCAATGCCGATGGGCCTGGACCCGACGGTGATTGTCTTGTCGACAATGGGGATGGATTCGAGAAGTTTTATCCGTGAGACTGTGTTCCGTGGGGAAGATTCACTCCCCGCATTGGTCACGTAGGCATAATCTCCCGGCGCCGCGGTCTCTCCGAACGTCGGTGTGGGGGTGGTAGTGGGGGTCGGGGTAAGCGTCGGGGTTCTGGTTGGTGTGGGCGTTGCCGTGGGATCTTTAAAACAATAAATAACATAATCCTCGGCGCCGATATAGAGGCTGTGGTCTGCCCCAAGAGAAGGAGATGCAAATATTCCCGATAGGCCATAGGGATTGACACCGGTCTCATAGGTCCACAGGAGAGAACCGGAGGGGCCAAATGCATAGATCTTTTTATCGTTTGATCCTGCGTACACTATTCCGTCGGAGCTAACCACAGGGGAAGACCGAACATCGCCTCCGGTTGTGTATATCCATGAAATCAAACCGTTGGAATTAAGAGCGAAAATTTTATTGTTATCACATCCGATGTAAATTCGCCCGTCGGGCCCTATCGCGGCGGAAGAATTTATGGCACCCACATCGGAGGTATGGTCCCATGCGAGGGATCCATCGGAATAGAGGGCGTAAATATTGTTCGAGTAAGCTCCAAAATATATCTTCCCATCCGAGCCCACAGAGGGGGAGGACTGACCCATCCATTGGGAGTACGTAAAGAATAGTGAACCTGTAGAATTGAGCGCGTAGAGACCGTTGGTTTGAGCACCTACGTAGATGTGTTGGTCATAGCCGATCGCCGGGCTGCCTTGAATAGCGGAATCGGTTGTGTAGCTCCATGAAAGAGAGCCTGTTGAATACAGAGCATACACATTGTTCCCCGCGCTGCCTATGTATACGATTCCATCCGGGCCTATCATAGGCGAGGAGTAATAGCTTCCTGTCCGGTAACTCCATAGAATGACGCCGGAGGGATCAAACTTGCATAATCCGACACCACCGGTTGCATGAAGATAGATATTGTCTTCGAAATCTATAGCCGGCGATGATTCGGCGCGAAAGTCATCATAACTCCAAATAATGGATCCCGTGGAGCTGAAGCAATATACCCTATCGTCAGATGCGGTAGTGCCTACATACATCCTTCCGTCGGATGCGAGCGCGCATGAGGAGTGAATGTACCCATTGGTAATGTAGCTCCAGAACAGTTTGCCCGCGACCGGTCCCGCATAGTCACTTCGCCCGGTGTTGTGCATATCCTGCCTGAACATCGGCCAGGGAGAATCGGCGGGCTGGGCGAAGGTCGGCAGTGAAGATAGCGCGTACACACAAAAAAGAGCCAGGGAATATAAGCATAATTTTTTCATTGTATCTCCTCCTCTTTTTAATGATTCAAAATCCATGAAAAGCATTCTATAGCTGCAAAACAAATTGTCTCCGAACTCGTCCTCTTCCATTGGAGAAAGCAAAAATCTTCCACCACAATTCAATCTCATCTGATGAAAGTATAGCACATTTATTGACCCAAGACAAGGAGCAGATCAAATGAATCATCTACTGAATATGGCGAATCAGCGTCAGTATGGGGTGGTGGGAAAAAGTCAGAAAAAAGTGGAATTTGCGCCTTGATTGCATATTCCTTAATGATAGAGTAAAGTACGTTCAGGTCAGGATAAGCCGCAGTTTCCCCTGCGATTCTGAAGATGGGGTAGCTCTTGAACTTGTATATTCCCCGACATAAATGAGGCGGTGTGCGAATTTTTATTTGCATTGACATAAGAACATCATTATGTAATATTGAAGAGCGAGTTCGTCGCAGTGTCGGTAAGGGCTACACGCGATCATATAGATGAAACAATAAATGAGGGGAGGTGATTCATGGCGTACAGAAACAAAGGAATCATGCATGAGAATTGCATCACGGGGAAAAGCTACATCGTGGACATCAAGGGGAAGAGGTTCGAGGCGTGTTTCAGAGGCTATCCCGACGGCGACCAGTACAATCCGGTATTCGAGATCAGAGACCATTCCGGCAGCGTCAAGGTGCTCAAAGAATACGAGATAGTGTAATCCCCCTGCAATTCAGATCTAAAAAGCCCGAAGAAGCGCAATCTTCTTCGGGCTTTTTATTTTCCTGCAATCAGCCACAGTTGCTATAGTATATCCAATGAAGAAAGACACCGCCGCCACAAGGGATTCGGTTATCGCGTTCCTCTCGTCGCCGGACTACAGGCCGATGAGACGCACTGAACTCTACCATGAGTTTCATCTCAGGGGAGACCGATCGCGCGAACTCCGGCGTCTCCTCCAGGATATGGAGCGGAGCGGAGAAGTCATCCGGGTCAAGGGGAGCCGCTACGCGCTCCCGCAGAAGGTCGATCTCATCACCGGCGCGCTCGAGGTGCACCAGAGGGGGTTCGGCTTCGTCACGCCGGCAAAGGGCGGGGACGACATCTATATCCACAGCGAGAATATGTCGCATGCGATGCACGGTGACACGGTGTCCGTCAGGATCATCAGTGAACATTGTCGCAGGGGACGCCAGTCCCGCCGCGAGGGACAGATCGTAAAGATCATCGAGAGGGCGAACGAGGAGATTGTCGGGACCCTGGAGAGGAGCGGGAAGTTCCTGTGCGTTGTGCCCGACAACCCGCGCATTCAGCACAATGTGTATGTCGCTCCCTCGGATATAAAGGGCGCGCGCGTGGGCCAGAAGGTGGTGGTGAAAATCACCGATTGGGAAAGCAGGCACGTGAGTCCTCAGGGGGTCATCATCGAAGTTCTCGGCGACGCGGGCAAGCCGGAGACGGATCTCCTCTCGATCATCCGTGAGCACAAGCTTCGGATGGAGTTTTCTTCCGCCCTTCAGAAAGAGGCGGAGAGCGTTTCCCATGAGGCGTCCGCGCAGGCGCTTCGCGGCAGAGAAGATCTGAGGGGGACTGTCACCTTCACCATCGATCCCGTCGATGCAAGGGATTTCGATGACGCTGTATCGCTCACGCGGCGGGGACGGGACTTCGTGCTCGGGGTCCACATCGCGGATGTTTCGCACTATGTGACGCCGGGGAGCCTGCTCGACGAGGAGGCGCGCCTGCGCTCGACGAGCGTCTACTTCCCTTCACGCGTCCTGCCGATGCTTCCGGAATCGCTCTCCAACGGGGTGTGCAGCCTGAGGGAGAACGAGGACCGCCTGACGCAGAGCGTCTTCATCACCCTCTCGCCGGAAGGCCGAGCCATCGACTGCCGTTTCGCGGACACGGTGATCCGTTCCCGGAAGCGCTTCACCTACCATCGGGTAGGCGCTCTCCTCCGCGGCGAGGCCGCTCCGGAGGGTGAGGCGGAGCGCGAAATCCTCCCTCTCCTCAAGGAGATGGAGCGGCTCGCGCTCGCCATTCGCGCACAGCGTTTCAATCGCGGCGCGCTGGACCTCGACATGCCCGAAGCGGTGATCCAGTTTGATGATCAGGGGCGCGTCACGGGCGTGCATCGCGAGGAGTTTGACAACTCGCACATCATCATCGAGGAGTTTATGATCGCCGCCAATGAGGCGGTCGGCACATTCGTCGAATCCCGCCGCGCTCCGGGCCTTTGGCGGGTGCACGAGGATCCCGACGACGAGAAACTGTATGAGTACCTCGAGCTCATCAAGCCGTTCGGCTACGCTATCCGCGACATCCACGATAAGCGCGCCCTTCAAAAATTTCTGGATCAGGTAAAGGGGAAGCCGGAGTCGTATGCGCTCCAGCTCGCTTTCCTGCGCTCGCTCAAGCTTGCGGTCTACTCCACGCGCAACACCGGACATTACGGTCTCGGCTCAAAGAACTATCTCTACTTTACATCCCCCATCCGCAGATACCCCGATGTCATCACGCACCGCGTGCTCCGGGTGCTCCGCGCGGGCCGTCCGGTCGCCGGCCTCCCCGACCTCGAAAAGCTCGCGGCGCACTGCTCGGAAGCCGAGGAGGAGGCCGAGGATGCCGAGCGCCAATGCGTGAAACTCCGCAAACTTCAGTACCTGAAGAGTCACCTCGATGCAGGGAAGATAGATCTTCTTCAAGGCGTCGTCACCGGGATCAGGGAGTTCGGCATCTCGGTGTACCTCAACGACTATCTCCTCGATGGGCTGGTGCATGTTTCGAGCCTCACCGATGACTTCTACCGCATGTCAAAGAATAAGACGCAAATGGTCGGCGAGCGCACGAAGCGCAGGTTCCGCGTGGGCGATATTCTCACGGTCCAGGTAGAGCGCGTGGATCTTGTAAAGCGCGAGGTGGACTTCACTGTCGTGGATAAATCGCGAAGCGCTCCGAAAGCCCCACATCGCCCGAGAGGCACATCGCAGAGGAGAACAAACCGCCGCTAGCCTGATCTATTCACCAACTAAAAACTGACATACCTGCCCAATAGCACAACAGACTACACTCTTTTAACCACTGAAGACGCTGAGGACACTGAACGGTTCAAAAAACTATCCCATTGATATCCTAATCGCTATTCAGGCGATCCCTCGGCAAGCTCAGGACAAGTTTTATCGCGCCCGGGTTCGATCCTTCGGCTTCGATCAGGATAAGTTCATCGAACCCCTGCAATTGTAGTCCCCCAAGATTGACCCCTTACCATTTTCGTTATTTTTGCGTTAACTTTGCCCGAATCCTTCGCTATAATGTGCATCGCAGCTACTGAATAACGAGTAAAGACCGAGTTTTCACATCATTCGGGAGGAGAAGCTCCCCTATGGCGCTCAAAGAGGCGATCGATAAGGTGCTCCGCTCCGAGACCGAGGCAAAGAACCTGCTCGCAGGGGCGCGATCGAAGGAAGAAGAGATACTCGCTGACGCCGAGAGGCGCGCGAAGGAGATTGTCGAGAAAGCGGTCCGGGATGGAACCGAGCAGGCGCACGTCATCATCGTGAGTGCGCGACAGGAAGGCGAAGAGACGCGCGAACGAACCCTTGCGGAGGCAGCAGAGCGCATTCAGGCAGAGGCGCGTGAGGGGGGCGCGAGGCTCGCCGAGGCGGTCCGGAAGGTAATGGAGCTTCTCCTGAAATGAAATCCCTCGCCACGTATGCCTATCTCAATGTGCTTCTCCGCGCGAGGCTGAGCAAGCGGCTAAGCGAAAGGCAGATGGGAGCGATTGCCGGGGCCGCCGATCTCTCCCGGGTTGCGTTGCTCCTCAAGGAGACCGACTATGCGTCGATCTCCACTCTCCTCGAATCAGAAGCCCCTCCGAAGGTTGTCGAGAAGGCGATCATGATGATAGAGATCGCCCGCTACCGCGACCTCCTCAAATACGTCAAGGACCCAGTCCGGGCGTTCGTCTTTATACTTATGGAGATGTACGATATTGAAAAGGTCGAGGGGACGCTGCGCCTGTGGAGGGAAAAGGCATGGGAGGAACGCGATACCCTCATCGAGCAGACGATCTGCTTTGATATTCCGGTGGGGGATCTCCTGAAGGCTTCGACTATCGAGGAGTTTATTTTGCTCCTCGATGAAACGCCGTACGGGAGAGCGCTCTTCTCCGCCTACAAGCGGTACCGCCGGTCGGGCTTTCTCTTCACTCTCGAAACGGCGATCGAGACAGATTACTATCGCCGATTGTGGGACAGGGTTAAGGAACTGAGCCGCCTCGACCGCTCCGCAGCCACAAGGCTTCTCGGGCTGGAGATAGATATCCGCAATATCGAGATCCTCACGAGGCTCATCCACTACAGCGATCTCCCCGCCGGTGAACTTGCCGGGATCCTTCTCCCGGGCGGGTCCCGTCTTAATGAGAAGCTCCTTGTGAACGCGTACTCATCGAAAGATACGGGCATCCTTATGGACTCGCTCAGGACAACCCCGCATATTCTCCCCGCGCCCCTGCATGCGGAGAGGGGGACGATCGACCAACTCCGCCTACTCCAGGCGTTTTTGGGGGAGATGTTGCGGGCGGCCGCCCGCCATGCGCTCTCCGGATTCCCATTTACCATCGGGACGGTCCTCGCGTATTTTGCCCTGGGGAGATCGGAGGCGAGATCGCTGCGGCGGATCATTGTGGGGAAATATCTGGGACTCCCCGCGGAACGCATTACCCGGGCCACGGGGATTGGAAATGGCAGATCGTAAAGGGGGAGTGTTTTAACCGCGGATTATGCGGATTTGGCGGATTAAAAGAGAGAAAGCGATGTTAAAACCACGGATGAACACGGTGAAGAAGTTTCAACAGTGTTAATCCGTGTCCATCCGTGGTTATACAAGTTTTTTAATCCGCATAATCCGCGCAATCCGCGGTTTAAGAGCTTTACCCGTTGGTGGAGGGACCGAGCTAGGGAATATCGTGGCGTAATCTGTTATTGCGGTAAAGGAAATATATAGATTTACAATTTGATATTTACAATTTCCAATCCCGGAGGAATTGTGCTAAAGCCGACGGAGATGCAGCAGATGAACATCCTCGTGTTCAGGGAGGATGTGGACGCGATTATCGAGAGGATCGCCGAAATCGGGGTCGTCCACCTCACCGACTCAAGCGAGCTGAAGGAGTGGGGAGGAGATCTCAGCGCGGTACCGACTGCGGAGATCATCGATCGACTTGAAAAATGCGAGAAGAAGATCCGGGATCTCGCGCAGTGGCTCGGCATCGGGGCGCTCCCCCGCACAATATCCTCGGCACGGCAATACATGAACGCCGGCCAACTCGAACAGGAGGAGAAGAGAATTGCGGAGATAGAGACCGAGTTGAGGGCGCTCCTGCACAATCGCGATTCCACGAACGAGGAGATCGAGAAGCTCCTTAAGATCTCAGGGGATCTGAAACTGCTCGCGCCACTTGGTCCCATAGGCCTCGGTGCGCGCACCTCCTTCCTTCAGGTGGAAACAGGCAGGATCAGGCGCAAGAACCTTCCCCTCATCGAACGCGCCCTGGCGGGAATCCCGCACGCCATCATGTCCCTCGGCACGGAAAAAGATGTGCTCGCGCTCGCGGTGATCTCCCTTAAGAAAGACGCAGCGGTGCTCTCCGGCGCTCTCCGCGATGCCTCATGTGAACGGATCACGCTCCCTGCGGAGACATCGGAAATCTCCGAAGGCGTGGAGGGGGAGACGGCGGATAAGGTGGCGGCGTTCCGCCGCACGCTCGCCGCGCAGCAGGGAGAGATCGCGGCATTCAGGCGCCGCCACGAGCGCGCGCTCAAGGAACTGGCCGAGAGGATCAACTGCACAAAACTCCTTTCGCACGCACGGACGCACTTCCGGAAAACCGCGAGCACATGGCTCATCACCGGTTGGATTCCGGCCGCGCATGCGTTCCGCGTCTCCGCAGAGATCGAGCGCATGGCAAAAGGCCGGTGCTACATCGAGGTCCGCAGCCCCATCGCGGTGCCCGGCGTGCGCGAGGGAAGGGTGAAGGTTCCTGTGCTTTTAAGAAACCCGATTTTCGTTCGTCCGTTCGAGCTCCTCACCTCCACCTATGGCATTCCCGCGTACAATACCATTGATCCCACACTGTTCGTGGCGATCACCTTCCTGATAATGTTCGGCGTCATGTTCGGAGATATCGGTGACGGCCTTGTCCTGGCGCTTCTCGGAGGCTTTCTGGCCTTCCGCGGCCATCCAGTGGAACTCCGCCGGATCGGAACGCTCATCCTCTACGGAGGGATATCCTCGCTCATCTTCGGCTTTCTCTACGGGAGCTTTTTCGGCGTCGAGGACTGGTTCGCCCCGCTCTGGATCAGCCCGATGCACAATGTGCTCTATTTCATCACCACGGCGCTCTACTTCGGCATCGCCATGGTGAGCCTCGGCATCCTTATCAATATTATTAATGCCCTGATGACGCGCGATTGGATCAGGGGGATCTTCGACAAGGCGGGGCTGCTCGCCGGTGTAGTATACTGGGGATGCATCGGACTGGTCATACGCTTCCTCGTGGACAAAGAGGGGGTCGGGATCAATCGGTCGCTGGTTATTGCGATTGTGGGAGTTCCCATCCTCCTCCTCTTCATGAAGGCGCCGGGCGCGTGGCTGATGGGAAAGAGCGCAAAGCTTTTCCCCGAGGGGGTGCTGACGTATTTCATGGAGATGCTCATTGAGGTGGTGGAGATATTCCTCGGATTCCTTGCGAACACGCTCTCGTTCATAAGGGTGGCCGCGTTTGGCCTGGCGCACGCCATGCTCTTCATCGCGGTGTTCGCCCTGGTAGACGCCGTCCGCGCCGGAACGTTCGGGACGGTTATTTCTATTCTGTTGATTCTCCTGGGCAATATCGTGATAATTGTGCTCGAGGGATTGATCGTCACCATCCAGGCGATGCGGCTTGAGTATTATGAGTTCTTCGGCAAATTTTTCACCGCGGAGGGGGAGCGATACGCGCCGATAAAAATCGGTTGAGCGGCGCAGAGGAAGAGAATCGCTGAGCGGGATTGATCGCGAAAGAAAATGCTTAAACCGCGGATTGCGCGGATTTGGCGGATTAGAAGAGAGAATGCGGTGTTAGAATCACGGATGAACACGGATGAACACAGATTAGCACTGTTGAAATTTCTTTACCGTGTCCATCCGTGGTTATAGTAGTTTTTAAATCCGCGTAATCCGCACAATCCGCGGTTTAAAGACGTTATCTGTTGATGAATAGTTCATTTGGGGATGCAGTCAAATAGACAGAAAGGAGGAACGGGATGGGAAACATCTCTCAGCGAAGATTACGTAAATTTATCAAGACTTCCCTTTTCATTATTGGGACGGTCATGACGGCGTTTGTCGTCACGGGGGGTATGTACGCCGTTTATGGCCAGGGAGCGGAAGGAGCTGCTAAGAACGTCGATCCCTCGGTCATGTGCTGGGGATTTATCGCGGCCGCCATCTCTGTCAGCGTGGGCTCCATCGCGGGGGGCTTCGCGGTTGCCTATGTGGGATCCGCGGCGCTTGGAGGTCTCGCGGAGAAACCGGAGCTTTTCGGCCGGGCTATCGTCTTCGTGGGGTTGGCGGAGGGGATCGCGATCTACGGCTTGTTAATCGCTATTCTTATACTGTTCCGTCTGTAATTGAAATCGTAAACCAATCTCTCTGATTCATACTATTGTTTTAGACAGTAGTTATCCGTGTGTAAGTGTAGCCACAGAGGACACAGAGGTGAAAGTTTGGTGTGTGTCTTCCACTTAACTTTTTGGGAATTTGGATGAATGTGGGAGCGGCTTCCCGCCGCGATGATCGGGGCAAGATGCCCCTCCCACAATTGCGAAGTCTGATTAGAATTAAAAAGGTTACATCACAATTCTCTGTGTGCTCTGTGGCGTAACAATGATTTAGTTGCGCCTATGGCCGCGCTGTGCGCTCCATGCCGTGCATTTATTGAATTTCTGGGGCGGCATGTGAGTGAGGTGGTGAAAGACATCCTATGAGCTATTTCGCAATCGGAGATGAGGAAACCGTGACCGGCTTTCGCCTTGTCGGCGTTGAGGGGCGCGTTGCCCGCACGCCGGCCGATACTCGGGAGGCGCTCACGGTAGCCCTGGGCACGGAAGGGGTTAACATCATCGTCATCACGGAACGCCTCGCAGCCGAGGTGCAGGCGGAGCTCAGCCGCTACTACTCGCTAAACTTCCCGCTCATCATTCAGATCCCCGACCGCGCGGGGCCATCGGGGAAGCAGAGGTCGATCCACGATATAATCAAGGCGGCTGTGGGCGTAACGATATAGCGGAACAGCCCCGGGGTGCGGAGTACACATGGAAGAGAAGGGCATCGGCGAACTCTGCGGCAGGATCGCGGAGGATTCCTCGAGAGAGGCAGCGGAAATCATCCGAATGGCGGAGGAGAAGGCTGCCTCCCGCCTCGCCCAGGCGAAGATTGATGCCGACAGGGCTGCAGATGATATCCTCCAGCGGGCGGGGAGAGACTCCGCGGTTGAGTCGAGGAGGACCAGCTCACGGCTGCATCTCGAACTGAGGAAGATGGAGCTTCAAGGGCGGGAGGCGCGCATCGAAAGTGTGATGCAACGCGTCCGGGAGGAGATCAATTCCCTGCGCGGCACGCAGGAGTATCCGGAGCTTCTCATCCGGCTGATCGTGGACGGGGCCCTGAAGCTGGGGGAGAGAGAGATGGAGATCGCGGTCGCGGCGCCGGACAGAAAAATTTTTGCCGATGCCTTCATGCAGCGCATCTCCGAAGAGTTGAGCCGGGCGGGAATCTCAGGTCCGGCAGTCACCCTCTCCCCGCAGCCGATCGCCGGTACCGGGGTGATTGTGCGGGGAAGGTCGGGGAAGGTCGAGGTGAACAACACCCTGGAGGGAAGAATCAGCCACATGGGCAGGGAGCTGAGAATGGCTATTGCGAAGATTCTTTTCGGGGAGAAATGAGAATTAGGAATGTGGCGGCAAGAATACAGAAAACAGAAGACAGAATGGAAAAGCAAGAATACAGAATCCAGAATACAGAATTAAGAATAACGGCATTTCAAGGAAACGTTTATCTCCTGTCTCCTGAATTCTGAATTTTGCCTTCCGTATTCTCGATATAATTATGAATAAAAATATTAACATTATCGGCCGCATCAGCCGCATCGTGGGCCCGCTCGTCCAGGCGACAGGGGTGAAAGATGCGCAGATGCTCGAGCTTGTCGAGGTGGGCGATGACCGCCTCGTCGGGGAGATTGTGCGCCTTGAGCAGGAAAAGGCATCGATCCAGGTGTATGAAGACACCACCGGGATCAGGCCCGGAGAGAATGTATATGGATCCGGAATGCCGCTCTCCGTCGAGCTTGGGCCCGGGCTTCTCGGCACCATCTATGACGGAATTCAGCGCCCCTTGGAACTTATCCGTGACCGCTCGAATCAGTATATCCAGCGCGGGATCCATCTTCCCGCGCTCGACCGGGATAAGATGTGGCGCGTGACGCCGTGCGCGCGGAAGGGAGACAGTATCGAGGGGGGCCGGATCATCGCCACCGTGCCGGAGACGCAGACTGTGGAGCACCGCATCATGGTTCCCCCGGGGATTTCGGGCACGCTCTCGATGGTCGTCCCGGAGGGGGAATATCGTGTCGAGGACACGATCGCCGTCGTCAGGGGTGAGCGCGGTGACCAGGAGATCAATCTCTATCAGCGATGGCCTGTCAGAAAATTGCGCCCGTATAAAAGTAAGGCGTACCCCTCCGCGCTCCTCGTCACCGGCCTGCGTGTGCTCGACGTTCTCTTCCCCATCGCCAGGGGCGGGTCGGTGGCGCTCCCGGGAGGCTTTGGAACGGGCAAGACGATGCTCCAGCACGCCCTGGCAAAATGGTGCGATGCGCATGTCATAGTATTCATCGGGTGCGGCGAGCGTGGAAACGAGATGACGGATGTGCTCACGGAATTTCCCAAGCTCATCGACCCCAGGACCGGGAAACCGCTGATGCAGCGCACCATCATGATCGCCAATACATCGAACATGCCGGTGGCGGCGCGCGAGGCATCCATCTACACCGGCATCACCCTGGCTGAATATTACCGGGATATGGGGTACACGGTGGCGGTGATGGCGGATTCCACGTCCCGCTGGGCTGAGGCGCTCAGGGAGCTCTCCGGCCGCATGGAGGAACTCCCGGCGGATGAGGGCTTTCCCTCGTATCTTCCCTCGCGCCTCGCGGAGTTTTACGAGCGGGCCGGCAGCGTGACCGCCCTTTCCGGGCGAGAGGGATCGGTTTCCGTGATCGGATCCGTCTCTCCCGCCGGCGGAGATTTTTCGGAGCCGGTGACCCAGCACTCGAAGCGGTTCGTGCGCGCGTTCTGGGCGCTCGACCGCCAGCTCGCCAACGCGCGTCACTATCCCGCGGTGAGCTGGCTCGATTCGTACAGCGAATACGTCGATGACCTCGGAGGGTGGTGGGTTGCGCAGGGTTTTCCCGACTGGAAAGAGTTGCGCGGGCAGATCATGGACCTGCTCCAGCAGGAGAACCGTCTCCAGGAGGTGGTGAAGCTCGTGGGCCCCGACGTGCTACCGGATTCTCAGCGGATCGTCCTCGAGACGTGCGGCATCTTCAAGAATTCCTTCCTCCAGCAGGATACACTCAACCCCATGGATATGTTCTGCCCCATCGAGAAGCAGATCAAGATGCTCCGGTTGATCGTCCTGTTTCACCGGCTCGCGAGCCGCGCGATCAACAGGGGGGCGACGCTCGTTGCGGTGCGGGGGACAAAGATTTATAGCGAACTCATGAGGATCCGCCAGACGGTGAAAAATGAGGAGCCTGAGAAGCTCGACCAGATGGCGGACGAGCTGAAGCGCTCGATGGACGAACTGGAGGCGCGGTGTGAGAAACGATAACCGGGGGCAGAGCGGGAGGGAATATCTCGGGATCGACGAGGTTGTGGGCCCCCTTGTGTTCATCCGCGGGGCGGAGGCTGTGGGCTACAACGAACTGGCGGAAATCACGGGCGCCGACGGGAGCCGCAGGCTCGGCGTGATTTTGGAGTCGGCGGACGGCGTGGCGGTCATGCAGGTGTTCGAGGGGACGATGGGGCTCTCAATCCCCGGCACCAGGGTCCGATTCTTCGGGACTCCCCTGGAGATCCCCGTTTCCCGCGAGATGCTCGGTCGGGTCTTCGACGGCCTCGGGCGGCCCAGGGACGACGGCCCGGAGCCGATCAGCGAGTTGCAGCTGAACGTGAACGGCCTCCCCATAAACCCTACGGCGAGGACGTATCCCAGGAAATTCATCCAGACGGGGATCTCTGCGATTGATGGGATGAATACGCTCATACGGGGACAGAAGCTGCCGATCTTTTCGGGGAGCGGACTGCCCCACAACCGTATTGCCGCGCAGATCGCCCGGCAGGCGAAGATCCTCGGCGAGGATATGCAGTTCGCGGTCGTCTTCGTCGCAATGGGGGTCAAGTACGATGTCGCGCGCTTTTTCATCGACAGCTTCGAGCAGAGCGGCGTGCTTGAGAATGTCGCCCTTTTCCTCAATCTCGCGGATGATCCCCCCGTCGCGCGGCTCACGACGCCCCGCGTTGCCCTCACGCTTGCCGAGCACCTCGCGTTCACCCTCGGCATGCACGTGCTCGTCATTCTCACCGACATGACAAACTATTGCGAGAGCCTTCGCCAGGTCGCCACCGTGCGGGGCGACATCCCCAGCAGGAAGGGTTATCCGGGCTATCTCTACAGTGACCTCGCGAGCATTTACGAGCGGGCGGGGATGATCCACGGATCTGAGGGATCCATCACGCAGATGCCGATCCTCACCATGCCCAACGATGATATCACCCACCCCGTTCCGGACCTTACAGGGTACATCACGGAGGGGCAGACCGTCCTGGAGCGGGATCTCCTCCATCGCGGCATCTACCCGCCGATCGCGGTGCTCCCCTCCCTCTCGCGTCTGATGAAAGACGGCATCGGCCCGGGCATGACGCGCGAGGACCACGCGCACCTCGCCAGCCAGTTGTTCGAGGCGTGCGCGTATGTGCGTGACATCAGAGCCCTGGCATCAGTGATCGGCGAGGAGGAGTTGAGCCCGCTTGATACCACCTACATGAAATTCGGGAGGGAGTTTGAGGAGAAATTCCTGAAACAGGGAGAGTACGAAAACCGCTCCATCGAGCAGACACTCGACATCGGATGGAGCATGCTCTCGCTTCTCCCAAGAGATGAGTTGCACAGAATGACGGAAGAGGAGCTAAAGAAACATTACAGGGGATAGGAGGAGGAATAAGGAGAGAATATAGAATTCAGAAGTCAGAATACGGAATTAAGAATAACGGCATTTCAAGGAAACGTTTATCTCCTGTCTCCTGAATTCTGTATTCTGTATTCTTGCTTTTTCATTCTGTATTCTCCCGGATTACATAACCATGCCCAGACACGCGCTTGCACCCACAAAGACGAATCTGATCAAGACAAAGGTGAGCCTCGCCTTTGCGCGCGAGGGGCTCGAGCTCCTCACCAAGAAGAGGGATATTCTCGTGGCGGAGCTCCTCGGCATCATGGCGCTCGCCACGAAAGCGCAGCGGGTTCTCGATGAGAAGCTCGGAGAAGCCTTCGCCGCGCTCGATGAGGCGATGCTCGACCTCGGCACTCACGCGGTGAGGGAAGCATCGTGGGCGGTGGAGAGCAGGGTGGATACCCGCGTCACCGAGAGGAGGGTGATGGGGGTGACCCTCCCCACGGTGCGGTCGAAAGTGACCGGAGATCCTCCCTTCTACGCCCTCCGGCCGACCAGCTTTTGGCTGGATGAGGCCCAGGCGCGCTTCAGGGAAGTCCTGGAGCATCTCGACAACGTAGCGGGAACGCGCATATCGGTGTTCAGGCTCGCGAGCGAGGTGCGGAAAACGCTCCGGCGCGTGAACGCGCTGGAGAAGATACACATTCCGGATTACTCGGAAATACTGAAGTACATACAGGATACCCTCGAGGAATCCGACCGCGAGGCGTTCTTCATCCTGAAATTGATCAAAGGGAAACTGGCGAAAAAGACAAAGACTGCGTGATGACAGTTGAGTGATCAGGGGTAACGGTTATATAATAGGGGTGGCGCTTTTTTGCTCCACGGGCTGGACTATGACGGATGGTCACGGTATTACTACAATAATGATTCTTGTGGAGAGCAGCGAGAAATCGGTCATCGCTGCCAGGTATGCCGTCTGGCTCGCGAAGACCATGGGCGCGCGGATAATTGCGCTCTACACTGTGGATACGCATGCGCTCGAGGAACTGCTCCGGGCGCGCATCTTCGTCCGCATGGAGGGGATGGATTACGAGCGCGATCTCGAGGAGGACGCAAAGAGATACCTCAACCTGGTGAAGGATCTCGCCGAGGCCAAGGGCGTCGAGCTTACGACGGTTCTCGAGAAGGGTGAGGTCCACTCGATCGTTGCGCGGAAAGTGAGCGAGCTCGGAGTGGATCTGCTCGTGATGGGCGAACACGCCGCGCCCCGTTCGCGCAGGGAATGCTACTATGACGAGGGGCAGCGGGTGCTCTGTGAGGCCCAGTGTCCGGTTCTTGTGGTAAAGGGAGATGAGCGGATCAGGTCTCTCTATAACGGTATTTCATAAGGAAGGTATGCCGCTGATCAAGATGAGCCGTTCTCTTCATTCAGCGGGTTCTGCGCATACAGTGGCTTATTAGTGAAAGGCGGACTCATGAAACTATCTCAACTGCTCTCGAAAAATCTTATCCAGATCGGTCTCCACCACAGCGACAAGAAGGGCATCGTTGAGGAACTGGTGGATATCCTGGTCGCTGCGCGAAAGGTCGCAGACAGGGAAGCGGTCATTGTGGCGACGATGGAGCGGGAGGCGAAGGGGAGTACCGGCCTGGAGAGAGGGGTGGCGGTGCCGCACTGCAAGACGGCCGCCGTCACGGAGCTGACCTGCTCGCTGGCCATTTCGCGGGAGGGGATCGATTTCGACGCCGCGGACGGGAAACCCTCGCACATCTTCATTTTCCTCGCAGCCCCCCCGGGCATGTCGGGGCCTCACGTGAAGGCGCTCGCGAATATCGCCAGGCTCTCCCAGAACGAAGAGTTTCTCCGCCGCCTCCGGGAGGCGGCGCAGCCCGAGGAAGCACTTGAGGTTATCAACGAAGAAGAAATGCTCCCTGAGTGAGAGCCCTGCCCGACTCATGCGCTCATCATTGATACTCGCCATCGCCGTCCTCGCGTGCGCCGCCGGGGTAGTCGCCTGGCATCTTCTCGATACGCGCCCGCCTCTCCCGGGCGAGGCGGAGCGCCTGCGCGCGAGCCTGCGGTATTTTCATGACCTCGAGTGTCCGATCGGCGAGAGGCTCGCCCTGCTCGCATTCGCACAATCCGAAAGCCATCCGCCGATGCTCTGCCTCGCCACTCTCCCCCTCTACGTGATCGGGGGCACGGGAACGGCTGTGGCGGGAATGGTGCAGATTCCCTTTCTCGCGATCATGCTGCTTTCGGTGTACGGCATCGGGAGGAGACTTTACTCCGCGCACATCGGCGCACTGGCCGCACTGATTCTCTCATGCTCTCCGGTGATCATCGGCTTTTCAAGGCTCTATCTCCCCGATATACCCGAGGTGGCCATGCTGTGCCTCGCAACCTACGCGGCGCTCCGCACGGAAGGCTTCTGGAACAAATCCTGGTGTAGCGCGCTCGGGGTCGTTCTCGGCATGGGGATGCTCACCACGGCGCGCTTCGCGCTGTTCATCGCCCCTGTCGCCCTCTACCTTTTTTTCTCTTCGCGAGGCACGCTGCTCTCGGCCGTTTCGGGCAGGCAGAAATATTGGAATCTTCTCTTTGTGATCATTCCCGCCGCGCTCATCTCCGCCCCATGGTACATCTTTTGTTTGTGGGCGTTGTCCCCCCTCACTGCCCGGGGTTTCAGGGGCGCTCTGGCCGCAGTCTCTCCCTCTCTTCTTCTTTCCCTGCCGCGCGTTCTCCTCGAGAGCATATATCCGCCGATGGCGGTGCTTCTCATACTGGGTCTCGCACTCTCGGTCTGGAAAAGAAGCGCTTCTCTTCTGCTCCTCCTGTGGCTCCTGGTCCCGATAGCCCTGCTCGTTGTCTTCTCCGGAGAGGCACCGCACTCCGTTATCGCTGCAATCCCGCCGTCCTCGCTTATTATCGCCGCAGGCCTCTATACGATTCCACACAAGATAATAAGGAGAGTTTGTATCAGCGCGGCATGTGCGCTGGCCATAGTCTCCTTTGCCGCGCTCACCTTTCCTGTCCCGTGGGAGAGGGTCGCCGTCTCCCTCAGGATTCCCTCTATTATCCGGATGTACGCGTCGCGCGCAGCGCGTAGCGCGTGTGGAATTTCTCAAGAACTCTCGGATGTCGCTATCGGGCCTCCGCGGAGGGAGTCGTGGGATATTGAGACGATGCTCTCGGATATTGTCTCGCTCTCCGGGGAGCGCCAGGACCGGAAAGTGCCCACGGCATGGTCCATCACCCCGCACACCCGTTTTAATCGCTTTTCCCTGCGTTACACAATGGAGAAGGGAAATTACCCGATCGAGCTGGTGAAACCCGATAAAGCGCAGTTTATCCTTACCCGGTTCGTTACCGACGAACAGCGGACAAAATTCGACGCATGGTGCCACGCAGGCCGGCAGGTCCGAATGGTGAAGACCTATCCGTTGCCGGACGGGTCGGAGGCGGAGCTGTATACTGTCCCGGCAATCCGCAGGGTGCGCCACAGCGCCTTTGGACTACCGCGAGAAACCGGCGAGGAGAAGGTGTCTGACGCTGATGCCCAAGGCGGATGGGCGCGCTTCGCAGATCGGGAGAAGGCGGCTCCGGGGGAACTGGCCAGAAGCCCGCGCCAGGAAATGGAGCGCGGCGCGTATCAGTTCTCGATGAGGCTTAAATACAACCGGCTCACCGGGGATATGCCCATCGCGCGCGTCACGATCGTGGGAGCGGAGGAGGATATGCCCCTCGCGACACGAGAGATCCTCGCCCGTGAATTCGGAGAAGCAAACAGCTACGGCTCCGCGCGGTTTGACTTCGCGATACCGGAGCGCGGCCCCCTCGAGTGCAGAATCTTCTGGACGGGCGCGTCCGATCTCTGGATCGATTCCATCGAGGTATATCCCATCGCCGGAACACAGTGAGTTCCCGCCGGATAGTTTTTCCGCTCAATAGCCGAGATAGTGAATAATACATCAGAAGCTTCACCCAACAGGTGAAGGATGCAATTAAATATGATTGTGATAGATGACAGCGAGGGTGGTATACTACCTGCAACCGTCTAGATTGCAGTAGATAGTGGAGGAAAGGCATATCTTTATCATGACAAAGCAATCAGTGACCAAGATTATGCAGGATAACATGGGAAAAATTCGCGCCTATGGTGTGGCCCGCATAGGCGTATTCGGGTCATTCTCTCAGTCTGTACAGAACAACAGGAGCGACATAGATATCCTCATCGAATTCAGAAAAGGACAAAAAAAGTTTGATAACTACATGGATCTTAAGTTCCTTCTGGAGAAACTGTTTCATCGCAGGGTGGACCTGGTTATGAAGGACACGCTAAAACCAGGCATTAAGCGTCATGTCATGAGAGAAGTTATATATGCGAGAGTATAAGCTCTATTTAACCGACATTCTCCTCGCCATCAAAAGTATTGAGAATTACACGCGGGGCGTAATTTTAGAGGAGTTCAAGAAAAATCAGTTGATTGTCGATGCCACAGTGAGAAACCTCGAAGTAATTGGCGAGGCCGCGAAGAATGTACCCCCGGGCATAAGACAGAAATTCCCTAACATCGAATGGAAGAAAATCGCTGGATTACGGGACATCTTGATTCACGAATATTTCGGAGTGGATGTAGAGATAGTATGGGATATCATAAAGCATAAGCTCCCGGAACTGAAAACAACTCTCCGACGCGGATCGAAATCTTTTAAATAATCGCTATTCATATTCTGCAACGCGAAGCAAAGTCAAGCTTCATGGAAACTGGACTATCCCCAGTTTTTTCAAATCGGGTCAAAAAGCATGATTTGACTCTGGGCCGTACTTGAGAAGTTAGTTCGTGATTTTTGCATAAATGCGCCCAAGTACGTCAGCAGTACCGAGATCCCATCTGCAAGGGCGTA
>JAPLCW010000122.1 GCA_026392015.1 Candidatus Auribacterota bacterium
TCTTATACCAACATCCATAGCCAGGCCTGAAACCGGTGAGCGTGCCGTGCCACATTCCGTCACTGCTTGATAACCAGCCGTAATCCAAGCTCCCTCCATACCCGCTACCCGCCTGCGAATATACCTGGTCCGACGTGAGCACACTCCCTGCGTTCGCTCCGCTCTCTTTCAAGTTGCTCGCATTAAAATTCATATCCACCGGCCACACACTCCCTACCAGATTGTAACCCGCCACAAACTCCGGCATCTCCACGCTCGAAACTGGCACCCTCCCTACAATATATTGCATCAGGCGCGTGTGCCCCGCATTAATTTGCACGAGATATCCCTTCTCCGGCACAATCAGAACCTCATCCAATGCTCCCTTCCATTCATGATACGTGGAAGACAGATACGCATATCTCATCACATCCCCATAGCTCGGGTCCTGTGTGTATATCCTGTCTCCCGCAATCGGACTCCCTTCCGTAAGTTGAGTCCCAAAGACCACGTCTATATCCCTATTGTACGGTATCAGAGGAAGACAGATGATATTATCACCAACGGCAAGTGAATACCTGAACATCCCCACCGCGTCCGATGCGTACTGCAACGTCCCGGCGCAGGCTATTTTGTAATATCTTTCGCTCGCACCGTTCGGATGTCCGCCGGTCAATGTCCCATCATCAATCCATGACCCGCCCGGAACATTGCCCTGCGCCATGTCGAAACCCGATTGCATATCAACCGCGCAATACACATCCACATCGCAATTGCCATTCCATGAGATGGTGATATCTCCTGTAGCTTCATTCCGCGTTATATTCGTGATCACAGGGGGTTCAGGTGTCGGCGTTGCGGTGGATGTCTCCGTGGGCGTCTCGCTAGGTGCCGGAGCCGTAGGCGTAGGTGTCGATGTAGGAGACATCGTCGGTGTATTCGTCGGCGTTAAAGTCGCTGTCGGCGTTCTGGTCGGCGTGGGGGTCGGGGCTACCATAGACACCGTGACGCTGTTAGAAGAAACCTGCCGCGTGACTCCAGGTTCGACCGACTGAGCGGAGGCTGTCACATTATAGGCTCCGGCAGTGGCCGGGAGAGTCACCGTGCGTGAATAAATTCCGTCACCCGCGGTGGAATCACCCGATGAGCCGTCGTCCCGGAGATCGGAGTATGTCTGCGGGGCTGCTCCCTGGAAGGTCACCGATACCCCCGCGCCGGACCAGATAGCGCCGTCGGAGAAGGCCCGAACCCGCAAGGTGTATGATGCCGTCGTCGCAAGACTCGCACCGGCAGTCGGAGCCAGTATTTTCAACTTGCGCGCATACTTGTAGGGTGAGTAGCTCCCGCCAAGTTCCTGAATGTCCGCAGATGCTGAGTTGGCGGCGCTAAGTTCCTGAACTAAAGAACCGTCTGCTTGTGCAATATACAGGTCATAGTCACCGCCGCGCGAACTGGAAAACCCTATGAGATTCCCCGCAGGGAATGCGTCAGAGTCATCAAATGAACTGTTAATGGGAAGGATCGCGGATGAGGTTGACGAAATTGTGTACTGGTAGATTTCATCTTCATAATGATCTGTCACCCATTTCGAGAGAGTGAAAAATATATTGTCGGAATCGCGCCAGATCGGATAATAGCACCGCTCGGTGGATGTCCCCTGTCGAAGTGTCTGTTCGGTCCCATTGGCCAATCGCAATGCGATATCCTCCTGAGGCCTGCCAGTGCCGAAATAATCGGCCCATGTCTTCCAGTATACGATTCGGTTGTTGCCGACCACCGGCGAGAAGTTGGGGCCGGACCTTTCAACCGAATCTGCGGTCAAGGCCTGATCTGAAGTCCCGTCCCTGTTCATGGACCATACCTGCTCGCTTTTTTTGTAAACGATTTTCTGGCCGTCCGCGGAAAACTTCGGGTCCTGTCCCGTACCGAGATTGGTAAGGGTGTTCTCCGCCATGTCGAGGACATGCACTCTCATATTGCTCCAGGTGAGTGCTTGCCCCGTCGGGATGGCCATGAAGGTCACGAGGGCACCGTCCGGCGAGAAATGGGGATTCATACAATTCCCGATACCGAGGCTCCCCGTCTTTTTTGCTACTGTGCTGCTGTCCACATCAATGATGAATACGTTGCCGTCATCGCCGGATGTCGGCGCATGAAGCGGGCTCTTATTTGCGTCATAGGTATATCTGTGAAAGGCAATCCGACCGAGCATCGGCACCACAAAGGCTGAGTCGCGCCAATCATCGTCGAAATAATCCGTTCCCGAACTGTATTTAAAGAGTTTGCTATAGAGGCCGTAAGTCCCGGGCGGGGTTCCGTACGATGGCGCCCATGAGAGCGTTACGGTGCTACTCTGCCCTGCATTGATCGTCTTGCTTACGCGCGGCGGCGTCCAGTCATACCAAGTCGACCCCCCCGACATAATCGAAGACCCGGCAAGGTAAAACGTCCATGACTCGCTTCCCGTGTTCTGAATGGTGATGGTGGCGGTTATTGTATCCTGGTTCGGCCTGACCCTCGTCTTGTCGAACGAGACCCCGGTAATACTCCCATTTGCAGCGAGTGACGGTTCGGAGTGAAAACTCAAGACCGCTCCCAGGCATAAAGTTAAGATACGTAGCAAGGTTAACATAGTCGGGAGAATATGGCGGTACATGGAGACATCCTTTGTACAAATTCCGTGAGCCCGTCTGCGTAATGCCTGGAATGCCCAAACGGGGTATTACTCTGACAGAGCTCGATTCTAACGTTCTCAACTTCCTGTAATTAAATAGATTATAGCATCGGTTTTCCCATTGCGATCCCAGTAATGATAAAAATTCTCATTATCCCCAACATCTATGCGGGAGCGGCATCTTGCCGCGCTATCGGGCCAAGATGGGCCTCCCACAGGAATATCCCAAACTCCAAATCCCAATCATCTATGTGGGAGCGGCATCTTGCCGCGATTATCGGGCCAAGATGGCCCTCCCATAGCATACTAATATGGCGGCTCACTGTATGGCTTCAGATTCATCCAGCTAAACGGGCTCCTGCTGCCGTCTATCTTATACCAGCAACCATAGCCTCGCCTGAAACCGGTGAGCGTACCATGCCACAGGCCGTCACTGCTGGATAGCCAGCCGAAGCTCAAGCTC
>JAPLCW010000028.1 GCA_026392015.1 Candidatus Auribacterota bacterium
TGAATCTGTAACAGGGCTGGAGGAGAATCCCTGCTCAGTTGGGGCGCATGCGATTCAAAGATATGGGACCCTGTACCCGGTAAGTAATGGGTTAGTGTGCCGTCTCAGGAATATCTTGCGTATGTTTGTCATTGCGAGCGAACGCGAAGCAATCCGACCCGAAGGGTCGTCCCGAGCGAAGCGAGGGATCTAAGATAGATCGCCACGCCCCGAATATTTCTGGGCTCGCGACGCTTCGCGGATTGCTTCGTCGCTTCGCTCCTCGCAATGACACGACTTTGTAAAGCTATTTATGGGACACGACATCAGTTATGGGGGGCATATTGCTAAGTATGTCATTCCTGCGAAAGCAGGAATCCAGATTCCATACTGGATCCCCTCCATAACTAACGCATTGTACCGGTAAATATATTCAAGTTACTATCAGGGAGGTAAAATGAAAATCACAAAACTCGCATTGCTCGGTGCATTTATACTCTCCATCATGCTCGTGGTGGCACAGGCGGGATACAGCCAACCCTCGGGCGCTGATAAGGCGGGCCAGGGCAAGGTCATCTACTATTGCCCCATGCATCCATCGTATACCTCTGATAAGCCGGGGGACTGCCCTATCTGCAATATGCGACTCGTGAAAAAGGAACGTGACGGCGTATCGGCGTATCGGCGTGACGGCGGGGAGAAGACAGAACAGGGGACACAGCCTGCAATTCACGAGTCACCCGCAGCAGCGCATGAGCATTCTGCCCATGCGATGCCCCCCCCGCCCAGCCTGAAAGGGAAAACCCCGGAAGAAGTATGCGTCGAGCACCATTGCACGATGAAGAACTGCCCGATGATGATACGGGCGCATCTGCTCCCCGGAGAAAAGATTAGATGCCCGATCTGTGGTGAGTTTATCGTCACTGCCAGCGGCACACTTATCGAGGTCACGAAAACCCCGCCCGAGGGCGCGAAACAACCGGAAGGGGAAAAAAAGGAGCGCAAGATTCTCTATTACCGTAATCCCATGAATCCCGAGGCGACCTCTCCTGTCCCGATGAAAGACTCGATGGGCATGGACTACGTGCCGGTATACGAGGAAGAGAAGCCCGGCCCGGCACAGCCCGGGGTTTATATAAGCCCGGAGAAACAGAAGCTCATAGGTATCGCCACTACGGAGATTAAAAAAGTTACTCTTGTCAAAATAGTGCGCGCCTCGGGGAAGATCGCCTATAACCCGGAGTTGTTCGTTACGCAGGAAGAGTTCATCCAGGCGATCGAGAGCGAGGATAATCTCAAAAATTCACAATTATCGGATGCTGTCGAGAGGGCCAGGGAGCTGACCGAGGCGGCGAGGCGGAAACTCAAACTTCTTGGCATGAACGATGATCAGATTGCGCAGCTCGAAAAGACAAGAAAGGCCGACCAGGGTCTTTACCTCCCTAGCAAAGGAGAAGGCGTATGGGGGTATTTTTCCGTCTACGAATACGAGATCGGCCTCATCAAGGTCGGCGCACCCGTGGATATATCGGCAACTGCGTACCCCGGCGAGAAGTTCGAGGGCAAAGTGGCATCGATTAATCCTGTGCTCGATCCGGCCACCAGGACAAACGAGGTACGCGTCGAGGTTTCGAATCCCGGAGACAAACTTAAACCGGAGATGTTCATTACGGCGTCCATAATAGTCAACCTTGGAGATAAACTCGCCGTCCCCGATTCGGCGGTTATCGACACCGGGCTGAGGAAGATTGTCTACCTCTCCAAAGGGGAGGGTATGCTGGAGTCACAAGAGATCAAAGTGGGGCAAAAGGCGGAAGGGTATTACGAGGTGATCGAGGGATTGCATACAGGAGATAATGTTGTCACATCAGGAAATTTTTTCGTTGATTCGGAGAGCAGCCTTAAATCCGCGATCGGCTCTCAATAGCATCAGCATGAATAATAATCGCCATTACTCTGGATAACTACACATGGGCAAGTTAATCGATAAGACCATCGAATTCACCGCGCACAACAAGTTGATAACTTTCCTACTTGTCGGCGTCGCCGTCGCGGGCGGTATCGCGGCGATCAAAAATATCCCCCTTGACGCCATCCCCGATCTCTCAGATACGCAGGTGATCGTCTTTACAAAATGGGACAGGCCTCCGCAACTGATTGAAGATCAAGTCACCTATCCGATCGTGGCGGCGCTGCTTGGCGCCCCCAAGGTGAAGGACATCCGCGGCTTTTCGGACTACGGCTTTTCCTATGTCTACGTCATCTTCGACGACGGGACGGACGTCTACTGGGCACGCTCAAGGGTTCTTGAATATCTTTCCAAGGTGATCCCGCAGCTCCCGCCTGATGTGAGTGTAGAACTGGGGCCCGATGCGACAGGTGTGGGGTGGGTATTTGAATATGTGCTCGTTGATGAAACAGGGAAGTATTCCCTCCAGGACCTCACCACCTTCCAGAGATGGCATCTCAAATATGCGCTGCAATCCGTGAAAGGGGTCGCGGAAGTGACCAGCGTTGGCGGCTTCGTAAAACAATACCAGGTAGTGGTAAATCCGGACGCCCTGCTCTCCTACAATATTCCTCTGGGCGATGTGGTGATGGCCCTTAAAAAATCAAACCAGGAAGTTGGCGCCAGACTCATCGAATTTTCCGGACGGGAGTATATGGTCACCATCCGGGGCTATATCAAGTCATTGAAAGACGTTGAAGAGATCGTGCTCAAGCTCGACAAGAACGGCATCCCGGTTAAGATAAAGGACGTGGCAAAGGTCCAGTTCGGGCCTGATATCCGGAGGGGCGTCGCAGACCTCAATGGCGAGGGTGAGGTCGTGGGCGGCATCGTCGTCATGCGTTACAAGGAAAATGCCTTGAAGGTGATCGAGCGGGTTAAAGAGAAACTCCGCGACATCCAGCTCCCCGAAGGGGTAAAGCTCGTAGTAACCTATGACCGCGCTGATCTTATTCTGAAAGCTATCCATACCCTGAAGAAAGAGCTCTTTCAGGAAATGGCCGTCGTGAGCCTCGTCATCCTGGTTTTCCTCCTGCATATCCCCTCGGCGTTGATCCCGATCATCACTCTCCCCGTCGCGGTGATTATTTCGTTCATTCCAATGTATTTCATGGGGCTTAGCTCAAACGTAATGAGCCTCGGAGGAATTGCGATTGCCATCGGAGCAATGGTTGATGCGGCGATCGTCGTCGTGGAGAATTCCCACAAGAAACTCTCCGTATGGCAAGAGTCGGGAAGGGTCGGAGACTATCATAGCGTGCTCTTGGAGTCCCTCAAGGAAGTGGGAGGGCCGGCGTTCTACTCGCTCCTGGTAATCGCAGTAGCCTTTTTGCCGATCTTCACTCTAGAAGGAATGGAGGGCCGTCTCTTCAAGCCGCTCGCCTTCACCAAGAACTTCGCGATGTTTTTTGCTGCCCTCCTGGCTATCACGCTCGATCCGGCGGTTAGGTTTTTATTCATGCGGCTCGATTTTTACAGTTTCCGGCCCCGGTGGCTCTGCAGTATCGTCAACCATGTTTTTGTCGGGACAATCCACGCAGAAGAAAAACACCCGGTCAGCCGCTTCCTTTTCAAGTGCTATGAGCCGGTCGTTCACTTCGTGCTCAGAAAACCGCGCCTCATCATCGCTTCTGCGGCGGCGCTTTTCCTCTTCAGCATGCCCTTCTTTGTGAAGATCGGCAAGGAATTCATGCCACCTCTGAATGAGGGGACCATCCTCTATATGCCCACCACACCCCCCGGCATTTCCGTCACCGAGGCCACGAAGCTCTTGCGGCTTCAGGACAAGATCCTGAAATCTTTTCCTGAAGTGGTGAGTGTGTTCGGCAAAGCCGGCCGTGCGGACACATCCACAGATCCAGCCCCCTTCTCAATGATGGAGACGGTCGTTGTGTTGAAACCGCAAAATGAATGGCGGCATAAACCGAGATGGTACTCTCGCGTAGTTCCCGGATTTCTGCAGGGGCCGCTCCGCCTGATCTGGCCCGACACGATCTCCTGGGATGATCTCGTCACGGAAATGGACAATAAGTTGCAGCTCCCCGGGCAGGTCAATGCCTGGACACTCCCCATCAAGGCGCGGATCGACATGCTCACCACCGGCGTGCGCACCCCCGTCGGGATCAAGATATTCGGCGATAACGTCGCGACGATAGAAACAATCGGCGCTCAAATTGAACAGCAGCTTAAGAAAGTCAAGGGAACGCGAAGTATTTACGCGGAGCGAACCTCCGGCGGCTATTTTGTCGATATCGATTTAAAAAGGGATGAAATCGCGCGGTATGGCCTGACGATTGAAGACGCTCAGATGCAGCTCATGTCGGCGATAGGAGGCGAAAATATCACCATCACAGTCGAAGGCAGGGAACGCTATCCTGTCAACATCCGATACCCTCGCGAGCTCAGGGATGATATTGACAAATTGAAGAAGGTTTACGTATCTACCCCGTCGGGCGCGAACATACCGCTTGCGCAGATCGCCGATATCAAACTGACCACCGGACCGTCGATGATCAGGGATGAAAACGGTCGCCTCTCCGGCTATGTATATGTCGATATCGCCGACAGGGATCTCGGGAGCTACGTGAACGAGGCGAAGTCAATACTGCGGAATAGTCTAAAATTACCCGCCGGCTATTCGCTTGTGTTCAGCGGACAATATGAATTCATGGAGCGGGTAAAGCAAAGAATGAAATTTGTATTGCCGCTGACCCTGTTCATCATCTTTTTCTTGCTGCATTTGAATACCCGCAGTTACGTGAAGACATTTATTGTATTGCTCGCCGTCCCGTTCTCCCTCATCGGCGTGGTGTGGATCCTATATCTCCTGCACTACAACATGAGCATCGGGGTGTGGGCGGGAATCATCGCGCTCCTGGGCGTTGACGCGGAGACGGGGATTTTCATGCTGCTCTATCTCGATCTCTCCTATGATGATATGAAGAAGAAAGGGCTCCTGCGCACGGTGAGCGACCTGAAGGAAGCGGTCATCCATGGCGCCGTCAAGAGGATCCGGCCGAAGATGATGACCGTCGGAACGACATTCATAGGGCTCCTCCCCATCATGTGGGCGCAAACGTACGAACTGGGCGCTGATGTGACCAAGAGGATCGCCGCGCCAATGGTGGGCGGAATATTCAGTTCATTCGCCATGGAACTCATTGTGTACCCTGCAATTTATTTTCTATGGAAGAAGAAGGGACTTGGCGCGCAAAGTCTTAAAGACACTATCGAAGATAAAATCGAAAAGACGTGATTGATAAATCAATGCTCTCCCTTATGATCGGGTTACCTTGAAATGACAGTTCAAACCCTCAACAGCCCTCATGTGATGAATTTCGTTTGCTTCCTAACCTTTGTAACCTTCATCGTAGTATTCGGATTGATTATCTGGGAAAAGATCCCCCGGATGTATCTGGCATTATTTGGCGCCGTCTTTGTGGTTGCGCTGGGGGTATTTGACATCACGCAGGCGATAGCCGTTGTAAACTGGGAGACAATCGGTTTTCTCCTGGGAATGCTCCTGCTGATCGAGATCCTCGCCGAGTCAGGTTTTTTCCGCTGGGTGTCGCTGGTCCTGGCCAGGGCACTGAAATATCAACCGCTCAAGATTTTGATTTTCTTCCCCGTCTTGTCTTTTATTTTATCGGCCTTTATCAATTCTATAACGGTGATGGTCTTTCTGTCGGTGATCACATATGAATTGAGCAAACTCCTCAAATTTGACCTCCTCCCGGTCATCGTGAGCGAGGTTGTGCTGTCAAATATAGGCGGGGCGGCGACGCTTGTGGGCGATCCTCCTAATATAATTCTGGGTACCGTGCTGGGTTTTGGGTTTATTGATTTCCTTGTCCATAACGCACCTATTGCGATAATTGCCGGAGGGGCGGCCATCTGCGTGAGCTATATGATGAATAGGAATAAATTTGCCAGGTTGCATCCTCATGTGGAACTGGAGGAGATAAAAAATATCGTCCCCCGCTCACAGATAACAAATCATTATCTTCTCAAGTGCGGGCTGACGGGAATAACCGTCGCCCTTATTCTCCTCATCGGGAAGCCGCTCTTTGAGAGACTCGGCATACCGGTACACATCTCCACAGCCTCTCTTCTCCCCGCATTTGCCATCCTCACCTTCGGGGGGAAAAAAATATACCGGCACCACTTCATCCGCAGAATTGATTCCGAGTCACTCCTCTTCTTTATCGGCCTATTTATTCTCATCGGAGCTCTCGAGAAGAGATTTATAATCCAGGCATCGGTTAATTATCTTGCCTCCCTATTCACGACATCAGGGGGATTCATCAGCTCCATCTTCTGGGGATCATCAATTTTCTCGGCTTTCGTGGATAACGTGCCGCTTGCCATGGCAATGAGCTATGTCATAAAACAGAGCGTGATGGATAGAATCGTTCCCGCGGCAGGCATCCTGGTCTGGGCAACCAGTCTCGGCGTGGATCTGGGGGGTACTCTCACCCCTATCGGCGCTTCCTCGAATGTCGTGGCGTATTCCTACCTGGAAAAGAATGGCATCAAGGTCAGTTGGGGGCGCTGGCTACGGTTGGCACTTCCGCAAGGCATTATAGCCTTGGTTATAAGTTATCTGGGAATTTTAATCAAACTGCACCTGAACTTCTTTTAGTGAACATCGCGCGATATTGACGGATACGATTTCTGCGCTATACTGCTCATACCACCGGTGAATAATTCCGGTAAAAACAACAAGGATATCAATGTCTCAGGATAAATTTTACACTGGCACAGCCGAAGAATCGGCAAAAACCCTCCGTACAGACTTGAAAGCCGGCCTGGCAGAGGGCGAAGCCCGCCGCCGCCTTGAGGAATTCGGCCCCAACCGGCTCGAAGAAAAGAAGGGCGCGTCGCCGCTCAGGATCCTGATCGAGCAGTTTCAGGACTTCATTATCTGGGTGCTCATCGGCGCCGCCCTGGTCTCGGGATTTCTGCAGGAGTGGATTGACGCCTTCGCGATCATTGGCATCGTCATCGTCAATGCGATCCTTGGATTCATTCAGGAATACCGCGCGGAAAAATCTCTTGCTGCCTTAAAAAAGCTCTCCTCCCCCACTTCAAAAGTTATTCGCGGCGGGCGGAGTGATATCATTGCCTCGAGAGAACTCGTCCCGGGCGATCTCATCGAATTGGAGGCGGGAGACAATGTCCCGGCCGATAGCCGCCTTGTCTGGCTTACCGCAAACTTCAGCGTCCATGAGGCGAGCCTTACGGGCGAATCAACCCCCGTAATGAAAACGAGCCACGCCCTGGAAGAGAAAGAGGTTCCTCTCGCCGACAGGGCCAACATGGTATACATGGGCACCTCGATTTCCTTCGGGAAAGCGAGAGCGCTTGTCACCGGCACCGGCATGCAGACCGAGCTTGGAAAGATCGCCGGGATGATCCAGGAGATAGAGCGCGAGGCCACGCCTCTCCAACGGAAGCTCGAGGCGTTTGGGAAATGGATTGTGTATCTTTGCTTCGCGCTGGTGGCGATGGTGTTTGCGTTGGGCCTGCTTCGGGGCGGGAAGCTTCTCGATATGTTCCTCACCGCGGTAAGCCTCGCGGTCGCCGCTATTCCCGAGGGATTGCCGGCAGTGGTAACGATTGCCCTCGCCCTAGGCGTCCAGCGCATGGTCAGACGCCACGCGCTGATCAGGAAGCTCCCTTCCGTGGAGACGCTTGGATGCGCCACGGTCATATGCTCCGACAAAACGGGGACTCTGACCAAGAACGAGATGACCGTCCAGGCCATCTATGCGGGGGGCAGCCTGTTCAGGATAACCGGAATAGGATATGCTCCGGTCGGAAAATTCCTTCTCGATGATGCACCGGCCCGGCCTGAAGATCATCCCGCGCTCTCAGAAACGCTGAGATGCGCAGCCCTGTGCAATAGCGCGCAGCTTGTGAAGGAGAACGGAGGATATAAGATACTCGGCGATCCGACTGAGGGGGCCCTCCTGACGGCCGCGGCGAAGGCGGATATATGGAAAACCGTGATTGAGGGGGAATTCCCCTTTATCGATGAGATCCCGTTCGATTCCGAGCGCAAGAAGATGACGATGGTGCGTAAACGCGATGGACGGATCATCGCCTTCGTCAAAGGGGCGCCCGATATATTGATCGACGATTGCGCCACCCTTTTTGAACAGGGAGGAGCGAGAATCTTATCCCCCGAAGATAGAAAAGCGATTCTGGAGTCGAACAGCGCCATGGCGGACCAGGCGATGCGGGTCCTGGCGGTCGCGTATAGGGTTTTCGATTCTCCCCCCGAAAGCTACGAGCCGGCGCATATTGAGAAGAATCTCACCTTCCTGGGCTTGATTGCCATGATCGACCCGCCCCGGGAAGAGGTCAAGGCCGCGATAGGCGAATGCAAAGTCGCCGGGATCAAAACAGTGATGATCACCGGCGATCATAAAAATACCGCCGTGGCCATCGCGCGCCAGCTCGGGTTCTTTAAAGGAGATTCCATCGCGTTGAGCGGGGAAGAACTGGACAGCCTCTCCGAGGCAGAATTCAGCAGCGAGGTGGAGCGCGTTCCCGTGTATGCCCGCGTTTCTCCAGAGCACAAGCTGCGTATCGTGCGCGCGCTGCGCAAGAAGGGCGAGATAGTCGCGATGACCGGAGACGGGGTGAACGACGCCCCCGCGGTGAAAGAGGCGGATATCGGCGTTGCGATGGGGATCACGGGGACCGATGTCACCAAGGAAGTGTCGGATATGGTGATCACCGATGACAACTTCGCCTCGATCGTCGCAGCCGTCGAGGAGGGGCGGGGAATCTATGACAATATTCTGAAATTCATCCACTATCTCTTATCCTGCAACACGGGAGAGATACTCGTCATGTTTACCTCCTCTCTTGTCGGCTGGCCGGTACCTCTTCTCCCTATCCAGATTCTCTGGGTCAATCTCGTCACCGACGGGCTACCCGCCCTCGCTCTGGGCGTCGATCCGGTGGACCCGAAGATCATGGATCGCCCCCCACGCACACCGGAGGAGTCGGTCGTCACAAAGCAGCGGGCATATTTGATGCTCGTGCAGGGCGCCTTCATTGCGCTGTGCAGTCTGGCAGCTTTCTATTTTGTGCTGTATGTGGAAAGGGAGGGGCTGGAGCGCGCGCGGACAGCCGCGTTCATCGTGCTCGCGGTATCACAGCTCTTTCACTCATTCAACTGCCGTTCAATGACGGAATCGCTTTTCCGGATCGGCGTCTTCTCGAACGGGAAACTCGTAGCCGCCACGGCAGTGTCGTTCATGCTTCAGATGGTGGTGGTCTACGTCCCTTTTCTGCGGGACATATTCAAAACTGCGTATCTCGGAAGCTTTGACTGGCTGCTTGTAATCGCCATTTCCTCTTTCCCTCTCTGGGCAATGGAGCTGGCAAAGGTGATAATAAGAAAACGAGAGGATTATTAGTCTGATCTATTCATCAACTTTTAATGTCTCAACCGCGGATCACGCTGATTACGCGGATTCTTGTTTGTAATTAGTCCAATCCCTGCCTATGCCGAAGCGGAGCTCCGGCTCCGCGCAGGCAGGCGCGAAATCCGCGGTCTCATGCTTTACTCCGTTAAAATTGCTCTTTTGTACTTCTGATAAATAATTAAGGTTAGAATGGGTCGGTTAAGAATATTCTTATGCATTTTGGGAAAGTAGGTGCGCGGGGCCTTTGCTTTTGCAGGATGGCAGTCGAGCCCCATGGAAACAGGATCGGCGTGAAAAGTAAACTGGGCAAAGGAAACACATTTTATATCACGATGGCAGAAAGGATACGCCATGACGAAAATATTAGTGGTAGAAGACAACAAGGAAATAACTATGCTTCTTACTACCATTCTCGTAAAGGAGGGGTTTTCGGTCGATAGTGTAAACGGAGGATATTCCTTGTTAACATACTTGCGAGACTCCAAAGAGCCGGATGGCGTCATCTTGGATTTGTTCTTACCGGAGAGGAGCGGTATAGAATTGATGAGTAGTCTGATATCAAAGTGGACCAAAACAAAGATATTTATTTTCTCCGGGCAGAGGGAACATAGTGAAAGCTATTTGTTTAAGAATCCTTCTATACGGGGCTTCTTTTGGAAGGCAGACGGTGCACACAATCTCATTGCGGCGATAAAAAAGGAATTCAAACTAAAAAATAGGGTCTCTTCCATTTTGTGTGGGTGCGCTACATTCTCCTCCCCCCTTGAGGGGGAGGGGATAAGAAATTTGCCCACACAACGTGGAAGAGAACCAAAAAATGTATATCTTCGAGCGCCATGAAAACCTTCACATAGTTCATGGGACAGCCCACCCCGCGTATATCTATGAACTTATGCAGATGCTCCTCAGTCATTGAGCTCCTCCCCCTAAGTATCTCAGCTATCGAGCAATCGAGCTATCGAGAAAGGGCGGCGAAGACGGAGGGAAGTAAGCACATTATCGAGTGTCGGGCCAGATGTTCATCGCTTCTCGATAGTTCAAGGTAATGGGTCAGTTATTGGGGGGTAGTCAGTTGAATTGTCATCCCCGCGAAAGCGGGGATCCAGCATAAAGTCTGGACTCCTGCTTTCGCAGGAGTGACATGTTTTAGAATTTGTACCCCACCGAAACTGACCCATTACAGTTCAAGTGTTATTTAGCTGTCTTCCTCGATAGCTTGATAGCTAAAAATACTATCTGTTTCCTCCTCTATATCCCTCCCCCATCGACGAATAATGCTGACAGCTCCTGAATGGCGATATCCTCATCCTGACCTGTAGCCTCGATACGTAATTCGGAACCACTCGCCGCTCCGAGAAGCAAGAGCTGAAGGATCGAGCATCCGTCCGCACGCTGGCAGTCTTTGCAGAGCATGATCTTTGACTTGAATTCCTTGCTCTTGTCCACGATCTGGGCGGCCACCCGCATATGAAGACCCTGGGAGCATATTATTCTCACGGTGGCATCCTTCATGGGCTTCTCTCTCTGTTCTCCGCATGCCGAGTAGCTCGGGCCGTTCGCGTGTGGCCGTTTCCCTCTACGCTTGCTGAAAGAGCCATGTGGAGAGATACCGTTCTCCCGTATCAGGGAGCACCACTACAATGACTTTCCCTCTGTGCTCCTTCCTCTTTGCGACCTCGAGTGCGGCCCAAGTCGCCGCCCCGCTGGAAATTCCCGCGAGAATCCCCTCGAGCTTCGCGAGGCGCCGCGCAACAATCCCCGCATCCTCATTCGTCACACGGATTACCTCATCCACGAGATCCCTGTTCAGTACTTGAGGAACAAAACCCGCGCCGATCCCCTGGATTTTATGTGGGCCAGGCTTCCCTCCGGACAGAACCGGAGATGCGTCCGGTTCCACGGCGATGGCCAGAAAACCTTTTTTCCTTTTTTTTATCACCTCGGAAACCCCGGTGATGGTACCCCCGGTGCCGACCCCTGCCACAAGAATATCCACTGCCCCATCCGTATCTTTCCAGATCTCTTCCGCGGTTGTCCGGCGATGAATCTCGGGGTTTGCGGGATTGTTAAACTGCTGGAGCATTACCGCATGGGGGATCGTGTGCGTCAATGCCTCCGCCTCCTTCACTGCTCCTTTCATACCTTCACTGCCGGGCGTGAGGATAAGCTCCGCCCCAAAGATGGTGAGAAGCTGCCGCCGCTCCATGCTCATGGTGTCCGGCATCGTGAGGATGAGCCTATATCCTTTCGCGGCGGCGACGAATGCAAGCGCGATGCCGGTATTTCCGCTGGTAGGTTCGATGAGCACCGACTCCGTAGTGAGTTTCCCGCGCTTCTCTGCGTCTTCGATCATCGCGACACCAATCCTGTCCTTGACGCTCGACAGCGGATTGAATGATTCCAGCTTTGCCAGCACCACCGCGTCAACACCCTCGGCAATCTTGTTCAGCTTTACCAGAGGGGTGTTTCCTATGGTCTTTGTGATATCATTGAAGATATTGCTCATATATATCTCCTTTACTGCACCGCGATTTTCAACGCCTGGTCGATATCATCCTTGATATCCTCCACGTCTTCCAGTCCGATGGAGAGGCGTATATAATCCTCGGTGACTCCCGTCTCAACCTGCTCCTCCCTCGTGAGCTGCTGGTGCGTCGTGGACGCCGGATGGATCACCAGGCTCTTTGCATCACCGATGTTGGCAAGGTGGGAGAGGAGTTTCACCGAATTGATGAACTTCTTCCCGACCTCCAATCCCCCCTTGATCCCGAAACCCACAATCGCCCCGTAATGGCCTTTCAGATATTTTTTCGCAACAGGGTGATTCGGATTATCCTCCAACCCCGGATAGTTCACCCATTTGACGAGGGGATGGCTCTTCAGGAAACGGGCGATCTCGAACGCATTTTCCGAGTGCTTCCCCTGCCTCAAGGGGAGTGTTTCCAATCCCTGAAGGAAGAGGAAGGAATTAAACGGGCTGAGCGTCGCTCCGACATCCCGCAGCCACTGCACCCTCGTTTTGATGATAAACGCGACATTTCCCAGCCCCGGGAAATTCCCGAAAACATCCCAGAACTTCAGGCCATGGTAACTTGGGTCCGGCTCGGTGAACTCGGGGAATTTGCCGTTGTTCCATTTGAAATTGCCGGAATCAACGATCACGCCGCCGATGGAAGTCCCGTGGCCGCCGATGAATTTTGTAGCTGAGTTCGCCAGGATATCGGCGCCATAATCAATGGGCCGTACCAACCCCGCACCCACGGTGTTGTCCACGACCAGAGGGATCCCCTCATCGTGCGCGATACGGGCGATCGCCTCGAAATCGGGGACGTCCAGCTTGGGATTCCCGATTGTCTCCGCATAGACCGCTCTCGTTTTCCCGGTGATCGCCTTCCTGAACTCCTCCGGCTTGGTGGAATCGACAAATTTCACCGTCCTCCCCAGCTTGGGAAGGGTATGGTGAAACAACTGATACGTTCCACCGTAGAGGTTGTTCGCCGAAACGATTTCGTCACCGACCCTTGTGATTGAAAGGAGGGCGAGTGTTTCCGCTGCCTGTCCGCTCGAGACCGCCAGCGCGCCAGTGCCTCCTTCGATCTGCGCTATCCGCTGCTCGAAGACATCGGTCGTCGGATTCATTATCCTGGTATAGATATTCCCGAACTCTTTGAGTGCAAATAGGTTAGCGGCATGATCGGTATTCTTGAACACATACGACGTCGTTTGATAAATCGGCACAGCCCGCGACCCCGTCGCGGGATCGGGCGCCTGTCCCCCATGCAGGGCGATTGTCGCAAGCCCTGGTTTCTTTCTGTTCTCTCTCGTTGATGTCATGGTAAAAATCCTCCTTTATTCCATGTTCTCTCCCACTAAGTACAGGTTGTCTCAGTTGATTCCTCCCCTTCTCAAGGAGTAGGAATAATTGGATGCTCCATATATAATGGATGAGAACCTTTCCCGAAAATGTTATATCCCCTTCTTGTGACAGTTCCGTTTCAATACGCTCCTTTCAGAGTGCGCCACCGAGGCGGCATATGGTACATAGTGTGTTCTGCATGACCTTTCCTCCTCTCCCTACTGTCTGCCTTCCCATTCGCTAAATCTCGTACTTGAGCTGGAGCCACCATGTTCCGTTCTCCCTTTCATTGGCAACATTGCCGAATGCTCCCCAGCCGGCGACTAAGGTCATATGGTTGTTGATGATCCAGCTCGCGTCGATCGCATTCCACGAATCCTCCTCGCCGATCAGCCCCGGGATTGTACTGTAGGGACTCTTCTTCTGGCGGAGCTCATACGCTATCAGCAGCCAGCCGGTGGGGAGGAACGCGACGTTTCCTTCAAACGATGGTCTCCACTTATCCCCATAGCCCAGAAAACCTATCTGAGCCGCGCTGCTTCCACGTATCCCCGCGGTGGCAATGAGCGGACGTTTGATGACCGGAAGCACGAAGGTTTTGGTGGATGTCAGTGTGAAATCAACGCCGTTCGATTTCTCGAGACCGATGGATTTGAGCGCGCCGCCGAGCCTATGGTCTATATCCTGTATCCCGGAGTTATACTTGAACTGCGTCCCGAAGGTGAGCGCCGGCAACGGGAGCTTGAACGAGTTTTCCTCCAGGAGCAGAGCCCGAGCGTTAAAGCTGTGCAGCAGGACATGATGAGTTCCGATGCTAACATCGGTGGCATCTGAAATATCCTGCGGCAATTTCCCCAGCCCGAATCGGTCAAATCCGTATCCCAGCTCCAGTCTCCTGAACAGCGTCTCCGTGAACGTCCACGCCTCGAGATCCCTCTTCCCATTGGGCATGAATATCTGTGAATACGCGCCGGAGGGAAGGCCGAAGATGGTACCTTCCGAACCCGGATTCGCCAGATATGCCATCGGCGTGATCGCCCCTCCTCCGTATCCTTCAATCGTGTGAAACGGCAGCGGCGGCGCTTTCTGGGCCTTCGGCGGCGCCTCGGCGGCAGTCGCCCCCGCGGAGCTGTCGGGCGTATCTGTACCGGCGGCCACGCTCGCGGGCAAATCCTTCGTCTGATCCTGCGCCACCACGACACCGACTGCTAGGGCTTGCGTAACTGCAACAATTAAAGCGACCAGTTTCATGTCAATCCTCCTTAGCCGCCTGATCCTCCAGTTAACTGGTCGCATCAGTATATTAGGTATGCGTGAATGGTCTCCGGTGATCCGGTAGATTCCCTACCTGCAAGAACCTTAAATACCACCCCCTTTCTCAAACCTCCATAGATTGTCGAAACGTTTTCTCTCGGACACTTCTATTTGTGTTATTCTCGAATTATGAACCGTAATACTCACCGTGCCATATGTGATATTCCTAACGGCACCGCTGATCTCCCTGATGATTGCGTCATTCACCGCACTGGGCGTATTCTGATTCCTGTTCATGGTGTGTTCAATCAACCTCTCATCTCAGCCTAAATGGCGTAGTTGATTGCCTCCTGTACAGACCTCTGTTTCTCGATCATTTTTTCCAATGTAAATGAATCAAATGTGCGCGAAATTGTTTGAGAGACATCACGCCATATATCCTTGGGGATGCAGTCGCGTGACCTGGGACACAAAGATGGATTGGCGACACAATCCACAAGGCATATCCGCCCCTCGAGGACATCGAGAATATCCTTGAGCGATATTTGGGAGGGCGGATGTGCAAGAACATACCCTCCGCGCACGCCACGCGAGGAGCGAATCAGCCCGGCATCTCGCAACGGCGGAATCAAGTGCCAGAGATACTTTTCCGAAATACTCTGTCGCGTGGCGATATCCCGCAAAGAAACAGGTCCCTGACCGTTATGCAATGCAAGATCAAACATGAGACGAACACCATACCGACCTTTTGTAGATAGCTTAAGCATAAAGCATCTCCCAGTTTAAATATCCCACCATTCCTACTATTCTAGTGGGAATTATAGCAAAACATGAAATCGTGTCAATAATGAAATCTAACTTTTTTAGGGAGATGTTTTATATAGGAGGTTGAAATGGAATAATAGATCAGTTTATGCGCCGATGGCCGGCCATGCCTTTGCGATCCTCACCACATGGCCTGTGATGCGGTTCAGAGCCTCGATCATATCCATGAATAGCACTGAGCTCCTCACCTCACATGCTCCCGAGATAAGCCTTTTCTCGTGCTCTGCACGAGAGTTGTCGAGCAGGCGCTGAACCTCCAAGCCCTTTTGCCCTATACTCTGTGCGGGATCTCCTTTGTCTTCACGAATGCATCTGATTGATTCCTGCATGATCGAGACGACTTTTCCATGTAGGGTAATGATCTCTTCGAAGGCGGCGTCGCTGAGGAGCAACCCTTCCCTCATCTGCACCAGCACTGTGTCGCAAAAATCGATGATGGAATCGCCGATAAGCTTGATCTGGTGTATCACTCCGATGGATGCTCGAAGCGCCCTGCTTTCTTCTCCTGCGCCCTTCTCATGACCCTCGACGAGCGCTGCGGTGAGGCGCACCGCTTCGCTCCCCATTGCATTTCCTCTCCCTTTCGCTGCCTGGAGGCTCTCCATCCGGAAACGCGCAAAGCCATCTCCCGCCAGGCGGAACATCTCCTCTGCGCTCTCCGCCATCGCGCAGATTCCACCGCGGGCTCGCTCCATCGAATCCTGTATCTTTCCCCCCTCGCCTTCTCCCATGGGCCGTCGCTCCCGCTCCTATCTCGGATTATGCCTGTATCTGAATACAAGCACCACGATCAGCATCCAGATGATCATCTCGTACCACTCTACAGGACGATGAATGTCCGTTCCCAAGCTTATCCCCTCGTAAATATCACCGCCCGTCTTCATGAGCGAATCGATAACCTTCAAAAGAAAAATGGAAATCCGGAAGATGAAGCTGAATAACGCGCACACGAAGATAGATTCGACCATCTTGTGCATAAGCCGTACAACGAGCCCCTCCGAATGTCCCGGCTCTCTCTCCTCATGTACTCTCTCTGGTCCCGCTGCTTGGGGATGAATATGATGCGGGAGCGGCTCCCCCACTCGGGAATATATGACTGCGCCCCGCCTCAACGCATCGCCACAGTGCGGGCAGATGCTGCCGCCAAAAAAATCTTCCTCACATCGTCTACAGTGCACTACGCCGTCCCCGAGAATGATTCGATCGCCTTCTTTTCATCGTCGTAGACCTTGAATACCCCCTCGAGACGCGCCATCTCAAACACATTGCGGGGAGCTCCCGTAAGATTGAGGAGTTTCAGGGCGCCCTTCTGATCTTCGAGGCGTTTGAGTTCGGAGAGCAGAACGCCGATCGTGGAGCTATCAATGTAGGTGACCTTGCCCATATCCACAATGATCTTGATGATGCGCCGCGCGATGTAGGCATCGATCAATTTTTTAACTTCGGAGCAGTTGTAAATATCAATCTCCCCGGCGAGCTCGATGACGGCCACATCACCCGCTTCCCGCACCAGCACCTCCATCTTCCCCATCATTCCGAGAATCTTTCGCTTCATAAATCCTCCGATCTTTTTTTACCACTGAGATCGTGGTAAAAATCCTATTCTGCGGTTTCTTTTACTATAAAATAATCTTTGATCTGTTCGAACTTCTTTCCCCCGATTCCGGCAACCGTCTTCAATTCATCCACGCTGCGAAACGGTTCGCTCCGGCGTTTGAGTACGATCGCCATCGCAAGCTTCTCCCCCACCCCCGGAACGGTGGCCAGCTCTTCGAGGCTCGCGCTATTGAGATCAAAAGGCCTGACCTGCAGCGGCTGTCTCCATCGCCGCAGAATCTCCTCCCTCTTGCTCTCCGCATCCAGCGCGCTCTCGCTGCGCGACGGAACATAGACAACCTCTCCCTCCACGAGAGGAACAGTTGAGTTGAGGTAATCGAGAGCCGCGTCCCCTCCAGAACCTGCCGCGTGCGCCGCCTCAAGGGCGAGGCTCCCCTTTCGCACCCGGTATTCGCCCGGATGTTCTACCGCACCCGCGACCAGCACCGTAATGGCATCGCTCGCGTTGAGTTCTCTCGGGAGCAGGAACACCTGGGGGTATCGTATGTACCCCATCCACAGAGCGCCGAGGATGCCGCACGCAATGATAACCAAGACCGCCAGGCGCTCCTCAAAAAACAGCTTCATGAACAAACGCTCGCCGTGGATCACACCTTCTTTACCACTGAGAACACTGAGGACAGATGAAAGACAAATGACAAAATTCAAATGACGAAAATGATTCAAATTACAGAACTTAAAAATCAGAACTGAAATAGTTCTATCATCTATGCCTCCACATTTATCATTATGGGCACTATGTCAATCCGCGAAAATCCGTAAGTGGTCATTTCTATTGGGGCCTTATTGTTTGTCATCCCCGCGAAAGCGGGGATCCCGTATGGAACCTGGATTCCTGCTTTCGCAGGAATGACATATTCCATAATGTTGCACGATTAAGTGACTCGTCACGAAATTCCGCGAACTCCGCGGTTTCATCCCTTTATTTCACAACAATATTCACAAGCCGGCCCGGGACCACAACCGTCTTTATAATTTGCTTGCCGCCGATATGCGCGCGGATATTCTCCTCAGCGAGCGCCGTTTCCTTGAGCTCCTCCTCGCTGATACCGGTTTTTACCGTTACTCGCGCTCTCACCTTCCCGTTCACCTGCACGACTACCGTCTGCTCTTCGTCCGTGAGGAGTTCCAGAACCGGCTCGGGCCACGGGTGCCTGAAGATCGTTTCCTTTTCTCCGAGCGCCTCCCAGAGTTCCTCGGCGATGTGCGGCGCGAACGGTCCGAGCAGCAGTAGAATCGTCCTCAGTGCTTCACGGAGCGCCGCCCTCTCACCCGGCGCCGACGGCGCTCCATCACGGAGAAAATCCCGGATGGAATTCTCGAGCTCCATGAGAGACGCGAGCGCCGTGTTGAAGTGAAAGCTGTTCTCTATGTCACACGTTACCTTCTTGATCGTCTTGTGCACCGAACGCCTCAGGGCAAGCGCTCCCCCGGAAAACCCCTCCCGCGTCCGGCCCGGCTCGGGGATCCCCGTTACCGCATCCGCTACGGAGAAGAAGAGATCCCACAGCCCGCGCAGGAACCGGTGCGCCCCCACCACGCTCTCGTCCCTCCACTCCGCATCCTTCTCGGGGGGGCCGATAAAAAGCGTATAGAATCGGACAGTATCCGCCCCATATTTTTCAATCAACGCGTCGGGGCTCACGGTATTCCCCTTGGATTTCGACATTTTTGCCCCGTCCTTGATGATCATCCCCTGCGTGAAAAGGTTCGCGAACGGCTCGGTGAAGCTCACAATGCCCCTGTCGTACAGCACCTTGGTGACAAAACGCGAATACATCAGGTGCAAGATCGCGTGCTCGACGCCGCCGATATACTGATCGACGGGAAGCCATCGATTCACGAGCTCCGAATCAAAGGGCCGCTCGCTTTCGCGCGGTGAGATGTAGCGCAGGTAGTACCAGCTCGAGTCAACAAAGGTATCCATGGTGTCCGTCTCGCGGCGCGCAGCCCCCCCGCACTTCGGACACCGTGCGGCAACAAACGCCGGGCAACGCGCAAGCGGCGACTCTCCCGTCGGCTTGAACTCCACATTCTCGGGAAGGAGGACGGGAAGATCCTTTTCCGGCACGGGGACCATCCCGCATGAATCACAATATATTATCGGAATCGGTGCGCCCCAGTAACGCTGCCGCGATATGAGCCAGTCGCGGAGGCGGTAGTGAATCTTCCGGCGGCCGAACCCTCTGCTTTCCATCATGTCCGCCATCTTCTCGAGCGCCTGCCTGTTCGGCAATCCGTCGAATTCCGCTGAGTTGACCTGGAGACCGTCACCCTCATAGGCCGCGGCCATCTCCCGGGGGGTCGTTTCACATTCAGGGTCCTGAATCACCATTGTTATCGGCAGTTTGAATTTCTTGGCGAATTCGAAATCCCTTTGGTCGTGCGCCGGCACCGCCATGACTGCGCCCGTTCCGTACTCCATGAGAACATAGTTCGCGACCCAGAGAGATATTTTCCCCCCGGTAAACGGGTTCACCACTGTTTCACCGGTGTCCATCCCCTCCTTCTCGGTGTCGTCCGCGGCGCGCATGAAGCGATCCTGTCGCGTCACCCTCTCAACAAACGCCCGCAGGTTTTTCCCTTGCGAGCCGCGTTCGCAGAACCTTTTCACCAGCGGATGCTCCGGGGCGAGCACCATGTAGGTTGCTCCGTAGATGGTGTCGAGTCGCGTCGTGAAACAGGACACCACCTCTCCGGTTGAGGCGAGTCGAAAATCGATCTCGCAACCCTCGCTCCGCCCAATCCAGTTTTCCTGCATCAGCTTGACGCGCTCCGGCCAGTGCTCGAGCAACTTCAGATCATCGAGCATCCTCTGCGCGTATGCCGTGATTTTGAAGAACCATTGCTCCAGCTCCCTCTGTGTCACGGAAGTAGAACAGCGCTCGCATGCCCCCTCGACGACCTGCTCGTTCGCAAGGACGGTCGAGCAGGAGGGGCACCAGTTCACCGCGGCCTTTTTCCTGTAGGCGAGACCTTTCTCATGGAGCTTAAGGAACAGCCATTGCGTCCATTTATAGTAGTCGGGCAGGCATGAGGTCACCTCCCTGTCCCAGTCGAAGCACACCCCCCAGTCGTTCAACTGCCGCTTCATGGTGGCGATGTTGCGCATCGTGCTCACCCAGGGTGGAAGCCCTCCCTGAATCGCTGCATTTTCGGCGGGCAGCCCGAACGAGTCCCACCCCATCGGCGTGAGTAGATTGTAACCTTGCATCAGCTTGTAGCGCGCCACCACATCGCCAATGATGTAGTTCCTGCCATGGCCGACATGAAGCGCGGCCGACGGATAGGGAAACATCATCAGGCAGTAAAATTTTTTCTTGGGTGAGTTATCGGGGGCTTTGAATAACCCGGACTCAGCCCAGTACTCCTGCCATTTTTTCTCTATTATTTTAGGATCATACTGTTTGCTCATATATCCCTCGAAACGGCGAGTCGGTGGCACGGCGACGCGGCGAATTTGAGAAAAACGCAGACTGCTTTCGGTATCAGATTAGTTACTCTTTCCTTATAACCCAGTTGTCTGCATCGCTTATCATCTTGACGATCTGAGCTATAATGTGATCATATTCCTCATCCAATCGTTTAATATCGGATTCGCTGATATAATTGCATCGGCGACTGAATTCAAGCCATACTTGCGTTTCGGCTGCTTCTGTTTCGGCATCGCTTAGTTTATTAATGAATGCAGCTCTGTACCGCCTCTTACGCCACGCTTCCGCAATATTTGAGCACACCGATCTTGAAGACCGCCTAACCTGATCCACTAAGGAAAATCTTTCTTCCGATGGAAAAGCCTTTGTAATTTGGAATATCTCCATCGCGACATCCATCGCCCTGCGATAAACATCCAGCTCTTTGTAACTTCTTATTGTCGCCATCCGCCGCTCCGCCCCTTGCCCTTTGAATTTCTTTAACGCCGCGTCGCCGTGTCGCCCCTCGCCCCTTCGTTTTACTCTCCTTCTCCAAAAACATCCGCGGTGTAGACAAGCACCTCATACTGATCCGGGTGCCGCCAGGCGTCTTCGGGGAGCCCCGCTTTGTACTGGCAGAGGTGGTTCCAAAAGAATGCGGCATCCTTATCCGGGAAATGCTCGCTCCACACTTGCGGCAGGTAGGTGCCCCCGCCAAAACCGCGTTTCGGTTTGATGTAGATGCCATGCACGCCCTTCTGTATGGAGAGAGGATCCTTAATGGGCATGAGCGGCGAGAGGGCGGAGATTTCAATTTTGATATCCTTGAACTCGCTCTCCGACACCGGAGGGAAACGCGTGTCGCTGCTGCACGCGGAGACTGCCATCTCCCTGATGGTCTCCACGAGCGGAGCCGAGGAGAAAAAGTTCCCGATGCACCCCCTGAGCGTTTCCGGATAGACCGGATTCGATCTGGTCGGATTCGTGATCGTGACGAATGCCCCTCCCGGCCCCCTCATTCTCTCGGTAACGGTGTAGTCCTTAAGGTCGGCAACCTTTTTCTCCCTCACATACTTCTCAATTGTATCCCTCGCGATTTTAAGCAGGGTCTTCTTCTCATCTCGACTGAGTGAGCCCTGGGATGATTGCTCCTTTTTCACGGCACTCTCCTTTGCAGTCTCCCCCGCCACAATCTTCTTTTGCTCCGAACAACCATAGAAAAGAACCGCCATCACACTACATGACACCGCAACAACATATACTTTCACCATTCACCCCACAATGCAAAAACCTCTAACCGCAGATTGCGCAAGATCTTATAATCCGCCTAATCCGCTAAATCCGCGGTTTTATCCTTTAAACCGCAAAATACTTTTAACCGCGGATTTAGCGGATTGAGCGGATTACCTGAAAAATCCTTATTCTTTTGCATCGAAATAAGTTTCGCAGATAAGCCTTTTCCACTCCAAACTTCTTTTGCCGAAATTCAGAAGCAAACCGACTTTTATCGTTGTGGCTTTTAAATAATTGAAAACTTGAGCCTCATCAATCTCAGTGAGTCCCGAAGTTGCTTTTGTATTGACAATTATTTTATCTTCAACTATGAGGTCAGCCCTATATCTATGCTGCAGTGTGGTATTCTTATAGTATATAGAAAGCTCTTTCTGCCTATCATAGCGCAATCCCACATTATTAAGTTCCATGCCCAGAGCTTCTTCATATACTGCTTCCAAAAACCCCGGCCCTAATACTCTATGAACCTCCATCGCCGCGCCGAGAATTCTCTCTGTAATATTGCCATGCAGAAGGGGTTCCTTTACTTCCATAAAATAATCCGCCCAATCCGCCAAATCCGCGGTTATAACTCTTTAACCGCCTAATCTTCGTAATCTGCGGTTTATTATCTTACCGTAAATACCATCGACACGTAGCTCACGCAGTGGCTGTAGTCCCCGGTAAGATCACCGGAGGTTTCATACTTCAGGAGCGTGCCGTGGGCGTTTCGCGGCAGTGCTTCGAGGAGGATCCCGATCGGACAGTGCCCGCAGATGGTGGCACCCGTCCTTTCGACATACGAATTGAACCCCTCCGCGTCCATCTTCTCAATCTGTTGGACTGCCCCGAGGTCGAGATTTTTCAGGTTCTCCTTGATGTTGTCCCGGAACGGAACATATCCGAAGCTGTAGCCGTAGTGCGTGAAATCGGAGCTTGCGACAATGATTGTCTTTTCATCGAGGAGTTTCCGGAGCGGCGCGGCAATCGACTTGTTATCCTCTTCACTGGTTTGGCCGATGATAATGGGTATGAGCGTGAAATCTTTCAAGACTTCCTGGAGAAACGGGAGCTGTACCTCGAGCGAATGCTCATCCTCGTGCGCGGCAGGGGATCCCGAGTAGATCTCATTCTTGCTGAGCATCTGGCATGATTCCCGGTCGATCGGAATAATCCCGAGTGGTGTCTTGTATGCATCCGCGGCCGGAAGCGCAGCCCCCCTGAAGCCGACATGATGCGACGGCGCGACCACTATCACTCGCTTGATCCCTTTGCCTTCCAGGAGCTTGTAGCCGTACGCCGCAGTCTGCCCGGAGTAGGTATAGCCTGCGTGCGGCGATATGAGCCCGACTATCTTTCCTTCGATTTTCTCAGAGGCAACCTTGTCGAGATACCCCTTTACCTCTCTCCGCAGCTCCGATTCGCTTCCCGGATAGAACTGCCCCGCCACCGCCGGATCCCTCACCACCTGCCGACCTGCTTCTCCCGCTTTTTCCCTCTTCATGGCCGCCCCCCCTGATTCTTTTCCCTCATGACACGAAACAAGCGCGCACGCGAGGAGTCCCAGTGCAATTACCGATACTATTTGATAGCGATACATAGCCTAACCTCCGCCCGATCTGATAGTAACATAACGGGGCCAAAAATCAATTATGCTGAGGATAACAGCGTAATGCGTCAGTCTCGCTAGGGTCTGCTGAATTTTCGGACGTACGGATTTTTATTATAACCATGGATAATAAATGTGAGCGTGGCTTCCAGCCGCAATAATCGGGGCAAGATGCCCCTCCCACAATTGGACCATCTGAGACAATCCGTGTTTATCCGTGGTCTATATACCCATGCGTAACTGATGGGATACATGACCGCAAAGAAAAATTCGAATTGTGAGGAAGATCAGTGGCGCGTATAGATACTGCTTGCCTTTGGGATATCGGGAGAGCCGCTACAGCATCCTGGAATGCCGGTCGCTCAGGTCGAATATTGGCGGATCCATCACACTTTTCATGCCGATTTGATGATTATCCCTTCCCCTAACTCCCACTTGCACGTGCGGGTAAAGATTGGATGCGCGTAGAAATGAGTGATTCATTAGTCGGAAGCTACCTGTATTCTTTCTTCATCAATCAGAAGAGCGGCGGATCGGCTGGGGGGGCTGCCGGGATGCATAAGACCGGCGATTATGTTGTAGCTCCCTCCCGAGCCAGGGGGCAATGCGGATATCTCAAGCAGCCTTCCGTTGTAGCCCTGCGGCAACCCCGGTACGTTGGTGGCCAGCGGCTTGAGCCCGTCGGCCAATCTCCTGTCGAGCATTATGGATTTAATCTTACCTCCGGGGAAAACCACCACTGCATACGCATCAAACGGTTGATACACGGGCAGCACTAGCAGATCCGCAAAAAAGCCATTTCCCGTATGTGGTGAATTGCTGCTGACACGGACATCAAAAGGCGGCGCGGGGGTCGGAGTGGCGGTGGGAATGAACCCCGGGGTTTCGGATCCATCGGGACGCGTTGGAGTGGACGTGGGCTCGGGGGGCGCGGTCGTTTGCGGCGTCGAAGTCGATGAAGGCTCATGCATGGGCGTCATCGTAGGTGTAGCCGTAGGGGTACACGTAGGGGTCTTCGTTGGTGTAGCCGTCGGCGTTGGCGTCGAGGTAGGAGAAATCGTCGGAGTCCCAGTCGGTGTGGGCGTGGGAGAGATAGTTGTCATGCCGGTTGGTGTTGACGTTGGGGTGACAGTTGGTGTGGGGGTTGGCGTAGGGATGGCCGTTTCTGTAGGTGTAGCTGTGGGAGTAAGCGATTGCGCCGGCTTGCCGTAGACCTCAATCTCCTGCATGGCGATGAAATCACGCTTCTGGTAGCTGTCCAAGGTCATACGCATGTACCGGCCTACAGACGGAGGGAAGGTATAGATCATCGGATATCTTCCATTCTGTAAACTGTGGAAGGTAAAATTCGACTCTTTGGACAGCAGGCTCTGTTCACCTGAAAACGCCCCCGTGGGGGATATCTCAAATCTGAAATCGTACCCCTCGTAACCCCATGGCGCGTAATCATCCCACATCGGATAGAAATGTATTTTGCAGACCGCGTAGTCATCTCCCAGATCAACCTGCCAGTAAGAGTCCCTCTGATACTCCCTCGGCCGCCACCATTCCCAAGGATTTGGCCTCCCTTCAAGGAAATTCCCGATAAAATCAAACTTGACACTGTTCACCAAAATATCCGGGGTAAGCCACATTGGATCGCTTTCCGATGCCGTCACCGGCTTGCCCAATGCGACATTCCAATATTCATTGGGATCAACCCCATTGACAACGCCAGTCTGAATATCGTATTCGGCGCTTTCGGTCTCTCCTGAATAATACGCCATATTCATCCGCCTCGCCTCATAGAACTGGAAGTCAACTTGATTCTCCGCTTCGATTTTCAGCAATACCGCACGATACGTCTGCACGCAAAGATCAAACGGTTCGTACGAATCATGGACATCGATGATGCCATCCGCGTTAACATCATAGGCGGATACTTCATCCCATGTAATGCGACCGTCACCGTTCACATCATGGGGAAGGATGCCTGTGTCAGGGTCTCTGGCCATGAATATGTTGCATCCAACAAACACCCTTCCGTTTTCATCGGAGATCGTGGAAAATTCAGGGAGATTATCGAACTGCTTGATCTCATACCAGCGGAGAATCTTATAGCAATATAGTGTGACCCGCGCACCCGGCAGCGGATTGCCCGCCGCATCCAATATTCTAAAATAGTTCTCATGCGGAAGAAGATGCGTATAGCGCCCGGTGTAATCCACATTGATGTTTGCGTTCATGAATTCCACCCGCTTCCCTTTATAATAATCCATTGTTTGAACGTGATAGGGTGCGTAACCTATATCATAAGAACCGCCCATATGCTCGGGTTCGGGATAGTATATACCCGCCGCATTTGCCCCCATTATCATGGGAAGATATACCCTCCCGGCAATATCCTCCCCCATATGTTGCACCAACATATATTGTTCTTTGATAACACCATTTTCAATCCGGTAGGCCGGCATATCGGTTGCATAAGTATCGATTAACGACAGCCCATGACTCATCTCATGCAGCAATGAATACTCCCGATCGAACGCCTCCACATAGTGGCCCGTGCCCGGATTTTTGTACACGCATGATTTATCAAATCCCCACTGAGTATCCATTGTCCTTGTGGCAAATGGATAGTTCCCCCAAATGAAAGTGCCGTTATCCCGTATTTCGATCTCATCGATATACATCCGCTCGCCAGTCCCATTAAACCGGCAGAAAGTGTTCCACACCGCTATCTGGCGCTGGGCCCAATCCTCCCAGGAGTTGGATCCCAGCCCGAGATTCACCTGCTCATTATCGAACATATGGAGAATGCTCTCATTCAGCGCGAACCCAACCATCTTGCCCGTATTCATGATGGTAACACTGTTGTTCTCCTCGGATATCTCGGGGATGGCGTCATTGATGTCCGCGACAAAGCTAATATCATGATCGCCTTCCTGCCATGTCCATACCAGGTCCGTCGCAACCCCGGGTGGGTGGGTGACAGAAGACGACTGCAGCGGATCGGATGCGGGTCCGGCGCAGTGCGGGTCGCGCTTCACCGCGTCCGGCGGAGGAGGCAGCGGCTTATAATCGGATCTGTCTACTCCCCGGGCATCGCTTTTCCCTCCCGGTGCCGCCGTAGAAATATGCCACAGGAGCGCCTCGCTGCTTAAGGGAATATTCAGAGATACCGTCGAAACCTCCCGTCCATCGATGTACCATTTGCATTGGACATTGTTCAGATCCGATGCTCCGCGGTTGCGGACATGAGCTCGGAAGGTCACACTGTCGCCAGCGGCAGGTTTGTTCTTTACGGCGTTAAAATTGTATTTCGGGAAACGCTCAATATACGTGACGTCAACATCCTCGTTGCCGCCACCTTCCGTGATCGTGACCAGCTCCAGTTCCCTTAAATGAACTCTCTTCGATCCGGTGAGATTCTCAACCTCAACACGGAAAGCCCTGGCGCGCCTCAAGGGAAAATCGAGCGTCACGAACCTGTCTGACTGGACACGTTCTTTGTATATCAAGTTTAAGAACTTCTGCGAGCGGCTATTTACTCCATCCAGCGTGTCTGCTGACTGGACCGTTACCTTATATGGCTTGTCCCCGAAGGCATCTGCGCAGTAAATCTTTATCCCCTTCGCGACAACCCAATCAGGATATTCCATAGTAAACCAGGTCGGCTGAGGCCATGTATCCTGCATTCCATAGGTGGTCAGATCGCCGTCGGTTAAACCTGCCGGAAAATTCCCCGATTGATCATTGCCGCTGGTCTCCCATAATGGAGGCCCTGAAGGCGCGCGTGAAAGTGCATGGTGCGCATAGTTATTATTGTGGACACGAGTTCCAATCCTAGCCGGCTCAACAATTCCTGTAGCATACTCTGTGATGTTAGAACTCATCGTATAATGAATCTGGGGCGTACAGGACAGGGCGGTAGTATTATCTAGATGTGCCACTGCAGTCACAGGCTCCCACTCGGAATAAAGCGGTGTGACATGATACAGAAATAGGAACAGCATCAAAATCTCTGGAGTAATTATTGCTTTTTTAATCATTGCACCCTCCTCCAGAGATTTTCTATCCAGAACTATTTTATCGTGAAATATCCCTCGCTCAGATCATATACTGATGGATGCATAATGCTCTGAACACCCGCACGATAGTCCTTGCCCTTCGGAATAGCAGACGGCACTTTGCAGACGAATGAGCCTGGGCCGCAGGGAACAGGCGCAACGGTCATGACTATCCTTTCGCCGCGCAACACGCCCAGTCTCACATATCCTCCGATATCGCCGGCAGATTCCCATTTGAGCTCAACCGTGCTGCCGCGTTTTATCATCTCTCCCCCATTCGGGTACGGCATCGTGAGTGACGGCAGAGATGTCGGGGTCGGCGTGGCATCCTCTAATTCCGTCAACACAGTGTCCGGCGTGGGAGTGGGAAGCATCACATCAAATGGCGTGGGGGTGGCGCTGGCTATTTGCTCGGGCATCCCCGCCGGCGTCTGAGTGGGCGTTGGCGTCGGCGTAGGAGTTGGGGTATCTGTCGGCGTCGCTGTTGGGGGCGGAGCGCAAAGCATTTCGGCATTTAGGGTTGGAGAGCTTGTTTGTACAGAGGCAGCGGCGGTGCCCTGAGATATCACGGAGCTGGCTATTGCGGGTTCATAGGTTGAGGGCGATGGTATTGTGACCGCCAGATCTATACTCTCAATATAGGAACAATGGGGAATGTTACCGGAAGAATCAAGTTTGAAAATTAAGACGTCCATATTTCCCGATCCATAATAACTTGCTCCTGTGCCTCCGGCCACAACATAGCCGCCGTCAGATGTCTGCTGGATGGAAGAGGCATAATCATAACCCCTCCCCCGGAGAGTCCTTGCCCATATCTGATTCCCGGATGAGTCAAGTTTTAGAACGAGGAAGTCGCTGGACGGCACCCCGGACTCGTATGTATAGCCTCCCACAATATAGCCGCCATCAGATGTCTGCTGGATGGAAGAAGGGTCATCATCACTGATCCCCCCGAAGGACTTCGCCCATGTCTGATTCCCGGATGAGTCAAGTTTGAGGATAAGGAAATCATCGTATCTCGTTTCATTATTATAGGTGCTACCTGCCACAATGTAGCCGCCGTCGGATGTCTGCTGGATAGATTTAGCCTCATCCCAGTAGCTCCCTCCGAAAGTCCTCGCCCATGCCTTATTCCCCGATGAGTCAAGCTTCAGGATAAGGAAGTCGCTGATCCCCGAACTGTATGTATCACCTGCCACAATGTAACCGCCATCAGAGGTCTCCTGGATGGAAAAAGCCGCATCAATGTCGTTTCCCCCAAAAGTCTTGGCCCATATCTGATTCCCGGATGAGTCGAGTTTTAGAATGAGGACATCCGTGCTGCCGGTATCTGTACTACCTGCCGCAATGTAGCCGCCATCAGAGGTCTGCTCTATAGCGTTAGCACGAATGTTGCCGCTCCCCCCAAAAGCCCTTGCCCATGTCTGTGTTCCGGATGGGTCAAGTTTCAGGATAAGGGCGTCCTCGTACCCCGCTCCATAACTGGATGTATAGCCCCCCACGATATAGCCGTCGTCGGAGGTCTGTCGGATGGAAGAAGCCCAATCATCTTTGCCCCCCCCGAAAATCCCAAATTCACTAATCGGATTAGGTGTCCCCGGCGTCTTGGTCGGCGTCTGGGTGAAAGTACCTGTCGGGATCGCACTTGGCGTCCGGGTCGCTGTCCAGGTTGGCGTAGGGGTCTGGGTCGGCGTCTCTGCCGGGGTTCCTATCTGCTCCAAGCCGATCGGCAACTCATTGCCCGGTGGATATCCGGAAAACCCGGGATAACTCTCGGAAAATGGATAATACCCGCTCGCAGTGACCGTTATAGCAATCGTGCCCGTGTCATGCGCGCGTACCGTGATGGAACATTCCCCGGTGGCGTCGGTCATGCAACTATCGCTTCCCATCGGATCCCCGGGCGGATAGGGATACGATATCGCATTCACCTCCGCGCCTACGATGGGGGCGGCGGGCGTCGCGGCAGCGTCATACACATGTAGTGTGCGCGTCCACCACAGATCGCCCACCTGTGTCGGAGTCGGGGTTGGCACCTCAACCTCACGTACTGCGCGCACATAGGCTATAGCCGTACTAATTGGGAGTTCATACAACGCGCAATTGGAAAAGCTAACACCGTATGCATCGTATTCGGTCGCCTCGGTAGATGACCAGTACGAGCTTGGATGATAATCGCCCATGACCCCTTTGTTCGCGCATATCGTGATTAGCTCGTCTTTCGTCGGCAGCCGCCAGTCATCCTTATCCAACCACACCAGATCAGTTCCCCAAGAACACATAAAGGGCCATTCCGGTACGATGTTTGTATCAGTGCCGGCATTATTGGTCCACTTGGCAACATACATGTTTCCTATTTCAACAACCATATCCTTCCCTCGGGGAGCTGGACCCCACTCCTCATACCACGATGCGTAGGTAGGCGTGATCGTCGGCGTCACGGTCGGGGTTGGGGAAATCCAAGAACTATTCCTCGGATTCGGGCTCACCTCCGAAAAATCGGTGAGGTTGTCGTTTGTATCACGCCCGTCGGCATTCCGCTTCCAGGCTTTTGACTGAGTCAGCCAGCCCAGCCTCCTCCCCTCGTAGAGGATTGAGGACGCCCAGCCTAAGGTGTCAATGCTCTCCCGAAAATATCCGAGTAGCTGCGCATAACTGTACAGCCCGTTGTCGTAAAAATCGATGGCGGTATACACATCAGGGATCACACCGCACACCGGACTGGTGTCCGATATAAGGAAATAGCCTTTCGCGGGAATTACATCGGAAGATCTGAATAAATAATCTCCATAAGACACATGCAGCCTGTAGCCACCGAGATTGACCGGCGAATCCGCACTATTGTAAAGCTCGACATACTCACCCGGAGTGCTGAACGGGCAGACCTGGTTGACCACAATCTGAGTAACAGGTGTCAGGGTCACAGTCGGCGTCTCTGTGGGTGTGGGAGTTGGGGTGATTGTTGGCGTGGGGGTGCCCGCGAGTGTGGTGAACTTATTCGCATTACTCCACGGGCTGTCATTCCCGTTCCTGTCGGTGTGCCTCACCCTGACCCAATAGTCGGTGCCTCGATCCAGGACAGGATCCACATCTATTGCAGCATAATTCTCAACATTGTCATAGTTGGACCATGCAAGCTCACTCAGCCCTTCGTCCCTGTAAATCTCCCAATCACTCGAAATATGCTCATCACCGATCATTATCGGCACGTGCTGCTGGTATAGAATATTCCGGTGGTGTTCGGAAATCTCCGCTTGGGACAGCGCGCGGCGATACACCCCTACCTCGTCAATCTTGCCGTCAAAATTGCCGCAACTATCGCTCTGCCTGCCGCCGATCCAGAGATGCGCTGACGCATTCCCCTTCATGATCCCATAGGGCGTGTTATCCATCCCGCTCGCTTGCGCATTGACATACAATCTGAGATTTGAGGGGGCTTCGTATGTGAACGCCACATGGTACCAGCTACCCGGCTTTGCCGATACGCTGCTTGCCGCAATGAGGTAATCCATCTGATCGGTGTTCCATATAACCGCCTCAAACTTGTTATTTCTGTGATACAGCCCCCATTCAAAAAATCCGTGATCCCCCTTGCTGACAATCCAGTAACGGTCGTTGCCGCTGGAGTGAATAAGGACCCAGGCTTCAACCGTGAGATTGTTTTCGGAGGGGCTGTAGTCGTCGGCATCGTCGAAGGCAATATACCCGGGCGGCGTAAACTCGGGCCCTTGCCATAGCGCGCCGGTTCCCCAGCTGGCACCGTGGTTCGTCCCGTTGTGTCCATGACCTGTTTCGTCATTGAGGTTATTCTCAAACCGCCACTGGGCCACCAGATCCAGGTCCGGCATCAGATCCGGATCGCTGAACTCGCTCGATATGATCGTGGGATCGAGCGAGACTCCCGTCTCACCATTGGCCGGCTCGATGATGCTCGGCTGATCAGGCGATCTGCCTAAGGGTGTGAGCGTTGGCGTCGGCGTGTGGGTTGCGCAATAACAGCAGTCGCAGGGCCCCCCGCAGATTTTTGATTCCCCGGCGGCACACTGCGTACCCGTTGCACATGGGGTACAGGATGGCATAGTCGTGGGCGTCGGCGTTATCGTGGGCGAAGGTGTCGGTGTTGGTGTCTCCGTCGGTGTGTCGGTTGGAGTCGGAGTGGGCGTTGGTGACGGAGCCTCGACGACTTCCATCTCCACAGGTACTATCACGTTGTCTTTCAACCGATCGTTGCTTTTGATATTTAGTTCAGCCGTGTAGTTCCCGCTCGGCAGACCAGTGGCATCAAATGTAACCTGGACGGAATCCTGAGAAGAAGGAGCAACATTGCCGGAATCCGGATCAACTTCAAGCCAGCCGCACCCTGAACTGAGAAGCAATGCATTATGAGCATTTATCCTTCCCTCGCTTACGCACTTTCCCGAAAGGGCAGGAATCTTGTCCACACTGTCCAGTATTACCTGTTTAATCCCCAGGTGAGTCATACCGGGTGAATGGGACATAAGCAATGTAGCCAGGCCGGCAACGTGCGGTGTGGCCATCGAAGTGCCGCTCATTGTGGCGTATTTATTGCCAGGGTAAGTGCTCAGAATGTCCGATCCGGGCGCCCCCACGTCCACCGAGGTTGGGCCGTAATTGGAAAAATATGATAGTGTATCTGCATGGGTCGTAGATGCGACCGCGATAATATTCGCGTTGTTGAAGCTGGCGGGATAAACCGCATGGTTATCGTTATTGTTCCCACTATCGTTGCCTGCTGCTGCGATAAAGAGTACGCCCGCCTGATTGGCCGCTTCAATCGCGTCATGCAATGCCTGCGCATAGTTTCCGCCTCCCCAACTATTGCTCAAAACTTTGGCGCCATTCGCAACCGCATATTCGATGCAGCTTATCGCGCCAGCTGTGGATCCGGACCCGTCACTACCCAGAAACTTCAAAGCCATGATCTTTGTTTTCCAATTCACTCCCACCACACCTATGCCATTATTCCCCACCGCCCCGATCGTGCCCGCGCAGTGTGTCCCATGGCCGTAATCATCCATGGGATCGTTGTCGCCATTGCAGTAGTCCCAGCCGTAGACGTCGTCTACGAGACCATTCCCATCGTCATCTATTCCGTTGTTCGGAATCTCACCCGGGTTTGTCCACATATTGGCTGAAAGATCCTCATGGGTATAATCAATGCCCGTATCAATCACCGCAACAACCATGTTTCGCTCGCCTTTATAAACGCCCCACGCCTCAGGGGCGTCTATATCCGCATCGGGCGCGCCGCCGGTCTGTCCGGAGTTGTGCAAGCCCCATAATTCCGGGAAGCGCGGGTCATTGGGCGTGCCCGATTCACTCCCGCGGATCTTCACGCCTTTGGAAGCAAGATCAGTTCGCCCGTGATCGTTTCGCATTACCCTGCTCTGTGCGGCTATATCGCTCGGCGGGTTGCTTTCCTCGATAGCCTTCACGATGTAGTTTGGCGCTGCATAAGATACATCATCACGTTCATTCAAGCGCGAGATAGCTTCCTCTAAAGTCATCGAGCTACCCAGCTTGAGGTGATACAGGTGGGGGACTAGCTTGTATTCGCGAATTACCCTGCCCTCCAGCTGCGCGAGAATACCTGCCCGGGAAGAAAGTGAAACCTGCGGTTTAAACCTGACTAAGATTTCATCGGGAATGTGAGGCTTGGAGAGATCCGGCGATTTGGCCAATGCGTCGCCTTGCGGGTTTCCATCAACAGAAGAGCCGGCGCTCTTTGACAGGGTCTTTGCTCTATAATCTCCCGCTGAACCTAAATTCCGCTCGCCGCGTGATGTTTTTACAGAAAATCCTCCCTCATTGGATAACCCTTCCGTTGTTTCATGCGGATAGATTCTATACGACAACTCACCTATTCCCAGATTCTCGATTATAATATTCCTGACAGTTTGACTTCCGGATTCGAGAATCACGCTAAGGGCGGAGGGTGTTACCTCAATATCAGGCGGGAGGGGCGTTTGCGTCGGCGTGGGACTTGGAGTCGTAATTGGATCCATGAACAATTGAAGTACGTATCCTGGCTTGCCCAAAGGTACCCAGTATTCACACCCGGTTAAATAGCCCTCTGCCACAGCGCATACCGATGCCGAGCCATACCCCTGGTCATTTACTTCACCACAGAGCTCCAGTTGACATGTACAATCGTAAGTATCGCACTCATCGGAATTCTCACCCTTACATTGACAATAAGACCCACCTTCTACATGCGCGCCATTTATGCATTGATGATTGCTGGTATCCATGGTAATTACCGTTAATCCCAACAGTGGACACGTGGGTGTCGGCATTACCGTCGGTACAAGCGTTACTGTTGGCGTCGCTGTCGATGTCTCCATTGGCGTCGCTGTGGGCGTCAGCGTCACGGTTGGCGTTGCAGTCGGCGTCATGGTCGCGAGGGGATATTCATCGATATCCACCACACCGGGGCGTGAATCGGTGATGGTAAATTCCGCAGCGGCCAGATTGCTTATCCATCCGTTCCGGTCCAACGGATTGCCGTCCGGCCGCACGAGTAATCCGAGCACTTTGTATTTTCCGTTGCTCAATCCGTTGAGGTCAACAGCAATACCCCCGCGGCCTGTCATCACTTTACAATGCCGGACGAGTGCCCGTATTCTGTTATCCCTTTCTCTCTGTCCCGCTATAATCTGAAGCTTCCCGTCGGGACACTGAAATGCAAGATATCCATCTGCAGAAATCCCCTCCTGAGAAGGTTCAAAAGTCGCATCAATTTGCAGAGTGGCGCTATCAGTGATATCCGATTGTCGGGTAGTAAGCTGAAGGCGAATCGAGGGGGGGCTCGATGGATAAGAATTCAAAGAGGTGAGAACTACGATTGCAATTCCCGCTGTCAGACATCTGAGGATTTTCATCTTTCCTCCTTTTGATGTTTTTCTCGTGGCGAGTTTTTAACTGTCCAGGAAAATATTGCTACCTTTTTTTGATTATCAGCAAGTTTTGTGCCAATAAGCCTCCTCAGCATGCAATTCTTATCAACGATTAATTTAATTCCCTGCATTAAAATCAGTAACGACTCAAAATTATTTATCCCCCCTACATGACAAAGGATGTAGCGTATGTAAAAAACTGTTCAATTATTGAACACCACTGTTCCATTATTGAACAGTTTAAAGATATTTTCATTTTGCTGCATCCCTAGGGAATAATATAATGATGCACAATATTCTTTTTGAAGAGCGAAGCAAACTTCATCGCAGATAAAATTTCAAAAACACTAAGACTAATTATTGTCATGCAATACCCTGCCCGATCGCCCCTCACTACCTTTCTGCAAGCAACTACTGTGCCAATTAGATGGTAATAATATTATTTTCATTACCGGCTCAAAATAAACGAGTTACATCGCCACTGTAAACTTGGTTACATGCAGGCAAAATACAACTGCAAACTTTGTTTATAGCGATGTGAGCATATACTACATACTTTGTTTACACACCAGGGCGCTAAAATGCGTTTATTTTTGCAGTGATGCGAAGGGGGTGACTCTATTTCCAAATCAGGAGCAGTATAAGGAACTCATCAAAAGGACGGCAAATCGTAACTGCCCAGGAGCCAGAATTCAGGAGACAGGGGATAAACGTTTCCTTGAAATGCTGTTATTCTTAATTCTGTATTCTGTATTCTGAATTCTATATTCTGTCTTCTGGCTTCTGACTGCCTGAGTAGTTACGGCAATTCTTCCAGTGGAGCCGAACCTGCTTCCGCTGTTGCGAATCACAGCTCAACGGCGACAGGGATTTCGCCGCAGTCGGGAAACTTGGGGCAGTTGAGACAGTCCCCCCATATCTTATGGGGCAGCTTTGACTTGGGATAACGTGCAAATCCACACTTCTTGAAAAACTTGGGGAGGTAGGTGAGCGCAAATACGCGTTTGAGTCCGAGCCGGCGCGCCTCGGCGAGGCATTTGAGCACCAATCTCTTTCCAACCCCCCTCCCCTTGTGAGACTCCCGCACCGCAAGGGACTTGATCTCCGCCAGGTCAAGCCAGATCATGTGGAGGGAACAACACCCGATAAGCGTCCCCGCCTCCTCCGCGACCCAGAAATCCCGTATGTTCTCGTAGAGATCATTCAGAGAGCGGGGCAACATCCAGTCTTTTTTGGCAAAATAGTTGATAAGTTTCTGGATTTCCGCAACATCGTTCGGAATAGCCTTCCTAATTTTCATAGTCCTCAATCTTCCAGTTTTCTCGATAGCTCGATAGCTTCTTTGCTCTGTCTCCCGATAGCTCGATTGCTTGTTCTCCTGCTTTCTAACACCGATGCGTCTTCAAGTATTCCGCCGTTCGCCGGATCATCTCCTCCACGTCAACGGAGGGACTGAATTCCATGAGACGCCTGAGTTTTGCAATATTTGCAGCGCGCCTCCCCATATCCTCGAAACCCTCCTCGTATGCCTGCTCGTAGCGCATGTGGGTGATACGGGAGCTGCTGCCTGTCTGTGCAACGATCTTTTTTGCGAGGTCTTCGATGCTGATCTCATTATCACTCCCTATATTGATCACCTGCCCTTCCGCCTGGGGCAAATCCAGGAGCATGAGGAAGACTCGAATCAGATCTGCGACAAAGAGGAAGCTCCGGGTCTGCTTCCCCGTGCCATACACAGTCACGTCTTCCCCGTGGAGCGCTTGCCAGATGAGCCTCGGGAATACCATGCCGTAACGCCCTGTCTGCCTTGGCCCCACGATATTGAACAACCGGCAGATGACGACCGGCAGCTTCCCCTCCCTGTGGTACGCAAGCGCAAGGAACTCGTCGATTGCCTTCGAGCAGGCGTAGCTCCAGCGCGATTTGACCGTCGGGCCGAGCACCAGGTCATCATCCTCGCTGAACGGCACCTTGTCGCTCTTGCCGTAAACCTCGGAAGTCGAGGCCAGCACGACTTTCTTGCCCTTCTTGCTCGCCATGTTCAGACAGATCTCGGTGCCCCTGATGTTTGTGGAGATTGTTCTCACGGGGCTTTCGACAATAAGCCTCACGCCGACCGCCGCGGCGAGGTGGTAGACGATATCGCAGCGATCGATGAGCTCGGCCATCAGCGGGCAGTTCAAGATCGTGTCGATCGTGTAGTGGAAATTTCTCTGCGGTTTCAGGTGATCGATGTTGGCCATGCTTCCCGTGGAGAGGTCGTCAATGATATCAACCTCGACTCCGCGCGCCAGCAACGCTTCCGCCAGATGTGAACCGATGAAACCCGCCCCCCCCGTGATCAAAGCTCTCACTCACTCCTCCTCAAAACTACCGATGCGCCTGTACTTCGTATACCTCTTCTCCATAAGTTCCTTCATGGGAATATCCGCCAGACGGTCCAGAGAATCCGCAAGCGCCTTCTTCACCTCGCGCGCCGCACGCTCATAATTCCGGTGCGCCCCGCCGAGCGGCTCGGGAACGATCCGGTCGATAATGCCGAGAGCGAGCAGTTCCTTGGGGGCGATGCGCAGCGTGCTCGCGGCCTCCGGCGCCTTGCTATGATCCTTCCAGAGGATCGCCGCGCAGCCCTCCGGGGAGATAACCGAGTAGTAGCTATGGGCCAGCATCATCACCTCATCCCCCACCGCAATCCCGAGAGCGCCGCCACTGCCCCCCTCTCCGATAATGATGACTATGATCGGCGTCTCTAGTTCGGCCATCGTGCGGAGGTTGTAGGCGATCGCTTCGGCCTGCCCCCGCTCCTCGGCACCCACGCCTGGATAAGCCCCCGGCGTGTCGATGAACGATACCACCGGGAGTCTGAACTTCTCCGCCATCTTCATGAGCCGGTGCGCTTTTCGATACCCTTCCGGGTGGGCGCTTCCAAAATTTCTGTGCAGATTCTCCCTAGTGTCCCTTCCCTTCTGGTGCCCGATAACCATCAGGGTGCGGGCTCCCATGCGCGCAAGCCCTGCAACGATCGCCGGGTCATTCGCAAAGAGCCTGTCACCCGCGAGTTCGACGAAGCTATCCATTACCAGCCGGATATAGTCGAGCGTATACGGCCTCTGGGGGTGCCGGGCGATCTGCACACACTGCCACGGCGTCAGGTTGCTGTAGATCTCCTTCCGCGCCAGGTCGAGTTTCACCTCGAGACTCTTGATCTCATCGGAAACGTCTACCGCATGGCTCTCCGGGAGCTTCTTAAGCCCCTCGATCTTCGCCTCGAGCTCCAGGATAGGTTTCTCGAAATCAAATCCGCCGTTCATATCATAACCCTCGAGCCGTAACCCCCGAGCCGGTGAGTGGGAGAGCCGGCGATGGGGCGACTTTTTTAGACGAGACGGGGAGCCGGAGAGCCGGCGATAGGGCGACTTTTTTAGACGAGACGGGGAGCCGGAGAGCCGGCGATGGGGCGACTTTTTTAAACGAGACGGGGAGCCGGAGAGCCGGCGATAGGGCGACTTTTTCAGACGAGACGGGGAGCCGGAGAGCCGGCGATAGGGCGACTTTAACGGACGAGCCGGTGAGTGGGAGAGCCGGCGATGGGGCGCGATTAAGACAATAATAATCTAAGACTCTTTTTGTTTGATAATCCATTTATCTGCATTCTCCAGCATTGTAATTATCTGTGCGATGCAATGATTATAACACTCATCCAAGCGCTTTGCGTCGTCATCATTCAAATATCCGCATCGCCGACTGAACTCAATCCATACCTGGGTCTCAGCCGCTTCAGTTTCAGCGTCGCTTAACTTGTTAATAAACGCTGCACGGTAGCGCCTTTTCCGCCATGCCTCTGCGAGATTTGCACATACCGACCTTGACGACCTGCGGATTTGATCAACCAATGAATATCTCTCCTCAGGAGGAAACTTAGCGGTGATTTTAAAGATCTCCATAGCCGCGTCCATTGATCTTTGAAATACATCCAATTCCTTATAACTGCTTATCACCGTCATCGCACTATCCGCCGTTTCGCCCTTCCTCCGTCTCTCCGTCTCTCCGACTCTCCCGCTCTCCCACTCGCCGGCTCTCCGGCTCGTGCGTTCGGATCATTCTATGATCCGAATGCGCGCCGTTTCGCCCCTTCGCCCACTCGCCGGCTCTCCGGCTCGTGCATTCGGATCATTCTATGATCCGAATGCTCACCGGCTCTCCGTCTCGTGCAGGTTCGGATCGTTCCACGATCCGAACCTGCGTCCCCATCGGCACAATTGTATAGAGCTCCTCCACCTCTTTATTGAGCATCCGGATGCAACCGGCGCTTGCTTGTTTTCCAATCGTGTCCGGCTGCCATGTTCCATGTATCCCGTACGTGGGAGAGTCTATCCCCATCCAGCGCGTGCCAAGCACATTCTCAGGGTCGCCGAACGGGACTGTCTTCCCGCCCGGTTTGAACCAGTCCGGCTCGCTGATTTTATTGATGATGGAGAACTCCCCCACCGGCGTGCTCCCCTGCTTCCCCGTGCCGACGGAATACACCTTCACCACTCGATCACCCGCCTTGAGAGAAAGCGTGTTCGCCGACTTGTCCGCGACTATGGAGAATTCCGTTGTGCACACCTTCAGCCGGTCGTTGGGCCGCAACGAATTCCCTTTGATCGTCCCTTTATTCATCTCTTTGATCAGCTCAACGGTGGTGCCGAATCTTTTCGCGATCGCCTGGAGCGAGTCACCCCGACGCACTCTATACTCCTCCGTCCCCTCGCCCTGGCCGGAAAAGAGAAGCGCGATGTAAAGATCCCCCATCTTTTTCCGCGCCTGCCCCGCGACGGCGCTTTCCGGATACTCTTCCACCACCTTCTGCACGGCCAGGAGAGCGCCCGAGATGTCTCCCTTTTTCTCCAGGAGCTCCGCGCGCATCAGCTTCGCCTCAGCGATCAGCGGCGATTGTGAATTCGCTCCAAGGAATGTATCAAGCGCGCCCGCCGCGGCATCGAGGCGGTTCCCGTCAATATCCGCACGCGCGAGCGCGAGAACGGCCTGCGGATGAAACGCGCGCGCCACGGGATTGGCCAAAAGCTCTCTCCAAGCCTTTGCCGACTCCCCTCCCTCTCCGAGGGCGTCAAGAGAGCGGCAATAGTAGTAAAGCGCGTTGGCCCCTACCGCCGATGACGGCCTCATGTGATACACACCCTGCAGTGAGGATGCCGCATCCCTGTAGCTCTTCTGATGGTAGAGTGTGACCGCTGCCTCATAACGTTCGCTCAGGGCGGCAATTCTCCAGCTATAGTACGCCGCGCAGAGTCCGGCGATAACCAGGACAAGAACAAAAACCCTCAGAAACCTTTTACGCCGTGACACGGAGACACCCCCAATGACGCAATCGAGCGCTCACGCCGTCTTTCGACCGTGCGCACGTGCCCCCGAGTCTTGCCGGGAGAGTACGCGCCCGCGGTCATGCAACAGAACGGTGAAAATATGGGTCGCAAGGTCCGGGACATTATACACAATACGGAGGAGGGGATTAAGAATTTTCACTGTCCTCGGGGAGAGGCTCGGTGAGAAGAATAGATCTGATCCACGATGTGAGTGTCTGGAACCTGAAATGAGCGAGGACACCATACGCTGCGTACGCGGCAAAGAGGATGAAGAACGATATCTCAGGATAGATGACCACGATGACCGCCGAAATCACGATCCCCACAAGATTGAGGAACGGTTTCCTTTTCCTCGCGCCCCCGCCATTAAAGGCGGGATAACGGAGAGTGCACACCATGAGGTACGATAAGCCGAGCATGAGGAACGGGAGTGTCTTGATCATCACGTTCAGATCGTAGCGCCCCACGAGTACGATCACCGAGCATATGAGCCCGCCCGCTGCCGGGGTGGGCAGGCCGGTGAAGCTCCGTCGCTCCTCCTTGTTGAGCTGGATATTGTAACGGGCGAGCCTGAGCGCACAGCACACCGCGTAGAGGAATGCGATCGCCATCCCGAAACGCCCCATGCCGGCGAGGATCATCGAGTATGCCATGAAGGTAGGGACAATGCCAAAACTCAACATGTCGGCGAGGGAATCAAACTCAACCCCGAAGCGCGTCGAACCACCATGATGGCGAGCCACCTGCCCGTCCACAAAGTCGAAGAGCATCGCGACGAGACACGACTCCGCCGCGTACAGGTACTGGTTCTGAATCACGAACGTCATGCCCAGCATCCCGCAGAAGAAATTTCCGGTCGTGATCAGACTCGGAAGAAGAGGCACCTTTCTCATTCCATCCTCGCAATCACTGTTTCTCCCCCTCTGACCTTCTGCCCGTTGCGCACGGTGATTTTTGCTTCAAGGGGGAGGAAAATGTCCACACGCGAACTGAATTTGATCATCCCGATCATCTCCCCCGCGCGAATCGTATCGCCCACGGTGCATCTGCACACGATGCGCCGCGCGATCATTCCCGCGATCTGGCGGATGGCCATCGTCGTGCCATTCCACTTGATGCCGATGGTATTGTTCTCGTTTGTCACGGAGGCGATGTTGTTCATCGCATTCCTGAAAGATCCCCTCCGGTAGTGCATGTAATCCACCGTCCCGCTCACCGGAGCATAGTTCATGTGCACATCAAAGATGGAAAGAAAGATACTTATCCTCCTGACCGTCTGGCCAAAATAGCTGTTTTCCATAACCTCGTCCACCTGCATTACTCTTCCATCCGCGGGGGCTACGACCTCGCTGTCGACAACCCGCGCAACCCGCGCGGGCGAACGGAAAAATAGTGCGAAACCCGCCGCCAGGACGAGCAGTATGCTCCCGTAAAGAGACGAAAAGAGGAGCAATATCACTCCAACCATAAGGGCCGGAACGAGATACGGATATCCTTCTTTTGCAATAGGTATTTTCACTGTTACTCGGAAAGCAAGTGTACCTGAAGAACTGTACAAAATCAAACCATTTTCGGGCAAACCACGAATTGGTCGAATTACACGAATTAAATTCGTTCAATTCGTGTAATTCGTGGTTAAGTCCAAATATTCACTCCGTAAGACTAAGGCCCAACTTTTCGGAGTAATGGGTCAGTCTTGGGGGGTATCCCTTTCACTTGTCATCCCCGCGAAAGCGGGGATCCACTATGAAACCTGGATTCCTGCTTTCGCAGGAATGACATATTAAGCAATGTACCCCCCATAAGTGACCCCTTACTTTTCGGGATTGAATTTCTTACCTCAAGTTCAGGGAAAATGATATCATTACCCATACTTTCGTGAATCGTTGCAGACATACTCATTGGAACTGAAGACGATACTCCCCGTAGGGGGGCCTTAAGGCCCCCCCACATAGTAGGGAATTCTCATCATGCATATTCTTGTGACTGGCGGGGCCGGCTTTATCGGCTCGCACACGGTCGATGCCCTTCTTAAGAAAGGTCACCGTGTAAGGATTCTCGACAATCTTCAGCCCCGCGTTCATCCGAAAGGAATACCGTCCTATATTCCCCCCGACGCCGAGTTCGTCAAGGGGGATGTCCGCGAACGCGTAGACTGGGAAAAGGCCCTCAAGGGAATCGAGGTCGTATATCACCTCGCCGCCTACCAGGACTACATGACGGATTTCAGCACCTTCTTCCACGTGAACGCGGTTTCCCCGGCGCTTCTTCTCGAGATCATCGTTGCGAAAGGGATTCCTGTCAAAAAGATTATCTTCGCCTCCTCGCAGGCGGTGTACGGGGAAGGGAAGTATCGGTGCGGCACCCACGGCGATTTCTTTCCCGCGCCGCGTCCCCTCGCCCAACTGGAGAGGGCAGAGTGGGAAATGCGCTGTCCCGCCTGTAACAGCGAGGCCACGTGGCAATTCACCGATGAAACCGCGCTCAGCCCCCACACCTCCTACGCGATCTCGAAATACACCTCCGAACTCGCGTTCATCAACCTCGGCCGTCGCTACGGCATCCCCACAGTGGGCCTCCGCTACTCGATCACCCATGGTCCCCGCAACTCCTTCTACAACGCCTACTCCGGAATCTGTCGTATTTTTTCGCAGCGCCTCATGAATGATCAGGCCCCTGTTGTTTTCGAGGATGGATTACAGAAGAGGGACTACATCAATGTGGGAGATATCGTGCGGGCCAACCTCCTCGCACTGGATGAGCCGCGGGCGGACTGGGAGGTGTTCAACGTCGGCGGGGGAAAAGCGGTGAGCGTAATTGAATTCGCCCATATACTCTCCCGCGCGATGGGGAAAGAGATCCAACCGCTGATCAGCGGGGAATTTCGTTTCGGCGACACCCGCCACACGGTGTCCGACATATCCAAGCTGAAGAGGCTGGGATGGGAACCGCGCGTGCCGCTGGAAGAGACGGTGAGGAGCTACGTCGAGTGGCTCTCCGGTCAGGGGGATGCGCGCGGAGGTTTCTACCAGGATGCCGATCAGGAGATGCGGCGCGGCAAAATAATCATGAAGGCGCACCGTCCGTGAAAGCGCTTCTCCTCGCAGCGGGATGCGGCACCAGGTTCCATGCGGACGGTAAAGGGATACCCAAGCCCATGGCGCGTGTGGCCGGGAAGCCGCTGCTCGAACACGCCCTGGAGCACGTCCGCGATCACGGCGTCACGCAGATATATATCAACCTGCACTATCGGCCATCCGCAATACAGAACTACTTCAAAGACGGCCTGCACTGGGGGGTAAAGATTCAATACTCCCACGAGCCCGAGCTCCTGGGAACGGCGGGAGCGGTGAAGAAACTCCGCCGCGAACTCGACGACACTTTTTTAGTATACTATACGGATAACCTGTGCTCGTGCAACCTGGCAAAAATGGCCGCCTTCCACAAAGAGAAGAGAGCGCTCGCGACAATTCTCGTCTCCGTAAGCTACGACGACCTTGCGGGAGGGGTCATCCGATGCGATGAGGAGGGTCGGATCCTGAGCTTTCTGGAGAAGCCGACGGACGTCGTTCCGGGAGAGCGCCTCGAGAACGGAGGTATCTACATCCTCGAACCGCGGATCATGGATTATATCCCCGATGGCGGGCCGAGCGATTTCTCGAAGGACATCTTCCCACATCTTCTCCGGTCCGGGGAGGCGCTCTATTGTTACCGGGCAGAGGGATATGTGCGCGGAATCGACACCCCGGAGAGGTACAGGAACCTCCAAAGGGAATTACACAAGGGGACGCTGACGGAAGAGGAATCAGGACGCAGATAAACGCAGAGCACGCAGATATGCAAAGGTTTCAAAGGGGAAGAACACAAGGCTGAAATCTGCTGCTTTTTTAATCTGCGCAAATCTGCGTCCAACCTTTCAGCCGAGGGGAGAAGAATGAGCAATCAAAATTCTGAACAGTATGTATCTCAGTACTTGAGGGAGACGGTGCAGATCGCGGATTCCCTTGAACAGGCTACGATCGCACGGATGGTGACCATGCTCCGGGAACTGCGGACGAGGGCCGGCAGACTCTTCATCCTCGGCGTCGGGGGCAGCGCCGCGAACGCATCCCACGCGGTCAACGACTTCCGCAAGATTGCGGGGATAGAAGCGTATGCCCCCACCGATAACGTTTCCGAGCTCACCGCCCGGACAAACGATGAGGGGTGGGATACCGTGTTCGTGAACTGGCTCAACGGTTCGAGACTGGCAGCGAAAGATATGCTGCTCATCCTCTCTGTGGGAGGCGGATCCGAAAAGGCGTCGCTCAATCTCGTGCGCGCGATGGAATACGCGAGAAAGATCGGCGCGCCGATCATCTCCATCGTCAGCCGCGATGGCGGCAAGGCGAAAGAGCTGTCGGACGCGGCGCTCCTGATTCCGGTGGTTTCCCGCGAGAGAGTCACCCCCCACGCCGAGGGATGGCAGGCGGTGGTATGTCACCTCCTCGTCAACTGCGTATGAAGAAATATCGCGCTGTGTTCCTTGACAGGGACGGGGTGATCAACAGCCTCGTGCATAAAAGAGGCGCCGTCGATTCCCCTTTTTCCGCCCGACAGTTTAAACTGCTGCCGGGGGCGGGAATGGCGATACGGAAGCTCAACCGTCTCGGAGTAAAGGTCGCTGTCGTATCCAATCAACCGGGCGTGGCCAAAGGAAACTTCACGGCAGCCGCTCTCAGGGAAATGACGGAGAAGATGGAGAGGGGACTCGGGCGCGCCGGAGCTCGGGTCGACGGAGTCTACTACTGCCTCCACCACCCGCAGGCGTTGCTCCGCCGCTACAGGAGCCAGTGCCGGTGCCGCAAGCCGAAACCCGGTTTGCTTCTGCAGGCGGCGAAGGAACTCACTATCAATCTCCGTCAATCGTTCATGGTGGGAGACAACCTCACCGACATCGAGGCGGGGAAAGCCGCGGGGTGCGCAACGATTTTTGTCGGAAGCTTGAAGTGCGACCAGTGCCGGTTTATGCGTGCGAAAAAAGCAATGCCGGATTACATCGCGGCGGATATAATGGACGCGGTAAGGGCTATTCAAAAACATTTTTCAGGACGCAGATGAACGCAGAACACGCAGATAGAAAAATGATCCGAGGAAACAATGAAGTTTGCAGGCTGCTTCTTCCTTAATCTGCGTTCATCTGCGCGAATCTGCGTCCAATTTTAAACCGTTATTCAGGACGCAGATGAACGCAGAGCACGCAGATTATGGCCAGTTCAAACACATTGAGTTAACCGAGCTGATTCTTGTCGCATTTTATAGGGTATATAGCGAACTTGGATATGGATTTCTTGAAAAGATTTACGAAAATGCAATGGTTATTGAGTTACGTAAATCCGGGCTAAATTGTATACCGCAATCCCCCATACGCGTGTTGTATGATGGGCAACTAATAGGTGAATATTTCGCTGACATCCTTGTGGAAAGCAAAGTCATAGTGGAGATCAAAGCCGCAAAATCCCTTATAGAGGAGCACGAAGCTCAATTATTGAATTATCTAAAGGCAACAAATATCGAAGTCGGATTATTATTGAACTTCGGAATACGACCCGAGATACGGCGAAAGGCCTTTGACAACGAGCGCAAGTTAATGAGAGAATCCTCTTAATAGTGATATCTTATCTGCGTTCATCTGCGACAATCTGCGTCCAATTTCAACGCTATTCAGGACGCAGATAAACGCAGAGTCCACAGATAAAAATGGTTCGAGCTATCTGCGTCCGAATTACACATTAAAAAAAGGAGGAAGCCATGGCCATTTTTATCGATTCATCGAACGTCACGGAGATCGAGGAGATCGTCCGGTGGGGCATCATCAGCGGCGCAACCACGAATCCAAAGATCCTTTGCCAGGATGGCGCATGCGGCGAGCTCAAGACCGTGATTACAAAAATAGTGAAGCTGGTGAAGGGGCCGGTGAGCGTTGAACTCACGGAGGAAACCTGCGATGCGATGCTCGCCCAGGCAAAGAAATTCGCGGCGTGGGACAAAGAGCATATCGTCATCAAGGTGCCGATCGGGGGGGATGCCCTCAGGGTCACACATACGCTGGAAAAAGAACTGGGAATCAAGACAAACGTCACCTGCATGATGTCGTTCAACCAGGCGTACCTCGCCGCGCTCGCCGGGGCGACATACGTGAGCATCTTCTTCGGGCGTATCAAAGACATGGGCTACGATCCGTGCGAGGTCATCGCGTCAACGCGGGAGATGATCGACGACGAGAATCTCAAAGCGAAAATCATCACGGGAAGCATCCGCCACATAATGGATGTGAACGAGGCGCTCCTTGCCGGATCGCATATCGTCACGGTCACGCCCCCGATTCTCAAGAAGATGCTCTGGAATCCTTCGTCGGAACTTTCCGTGGCCGAATTCAACAAAATCTGGCGGGATATGAAAAACAAGGGGCAGATTCGTTAGTCCGTCTCCTGTTTCCCCAGTATCTGCGGTATCTTCGTCCAATCTAAACGCAATTCAGGACGCAGATGAACGCAGAGCACGCAGACAAGGAAATGGTTCAAGTTGAAAAGCACAGGTTGAAAGCTGCCGCTTCGTTAATCTGCGTTCATCTGCGACAATCTGCGTCCAATCTAAACTTTGTTCTGGACGCAGATGAATGCAGAGTACGCAGATACAAAAATGGTGCGAAACGGCTGGAGGGGAAAAGCCCAATGTTAAAAACTGCTGCTTTGTGAATCTGCGCTATCTGCGGTATCTGCGTCCAATTCTTAATCGCTGTTACGGCTAAGTTACAGCGTCACCTGAATATACGGTCTTCGCGCAGCTTCCTCGATGCCCTTCGCAAACGCATTGCGATACTCATCGGGGATATACGGCGTGATCAGATCAATTTTTCTCTTTTGAGGATCGGAAAAAGAACCTACAACCTGCCCCATTCCCTCGAATACAGCCCCTCTGAAACCAGGGTCTGTTTCTTTGAACAGCGAAATGCACCTCGCTACCTGATAATCTCTTTCATAAATATATCGGAGGCATAGAACTCGCCCCAGCGCCTTGTAGAACTCCCGTACGTATGCGGGATCGATGCCGTTAATCTTCCCTTCGATTGCGGTGATGTTGTGCCTGATGCTGTGATCAATTTCCGTAGTCGGCGCGCCTTCTTTGAGAGGGATTTCGTCTACCTCAATAGCCCCCCACCAGAAAATTTCGCAAAACCCCTCTATGAAATCCAATCTATCCTCTGGAGAAGTGAGTCTAGAGCTCAGGCTCAATCCCGTGCGAATCGCCTCCGGAGCATTGTCCCTCTGTGCGATCTTCCAGCCGAGCAGGTAATAGCGATATCCCTTATGGTGAGCCGCTGGAGCAACGCCGCTGAGCGTGAGAGGCAATGAGAGTATGGAAAAGAAAACGATGCTCCCGATGATAATGAGAGTGAGCGCGCGGACAATGTTAATGCGGCTCTCCCACAGCCTCGCCAGAAAGAGAGCAGTCACACAAAAAATGTAGGGCACGAGCACCGAAAAATAGCGATATGCGCTGAAGTTACCATACTGCATATCGAGAGCAAATTTTCTCTCCAGATGTGTCCCCACTGAAATTGCAAAGAAAAGAATGATGTAAATAAGTATCGGGAGCTCGATGTAGTCGCATTTGTCATATCTTATCCGCCGGCGTGAGAAGGGTGACGTGATGAGTGAATTGAGGAGGATTTGACCATTACGAGTAAAGATCCATAACCCCGCGCATAGGATCAAGGCTGAATACACAAACCAGTAGCATTGTGTAACCCATCCGTAGCAGCCGATCCCGAACCAGTAGGTATCATACAGCAGCATGCGCAAAAATACACGCATGCTTCCCACGATGCCGGGCGCGGCCCATTCCTGGCCGGGCATTATGGCGACAATGGTCTTCAATCCCGCCAGCGGATGGATACTGTTGTAGAAGAGGAGGGGGAACGATCCCACGATCAAAGAGAATAAGAAACCCCACAGATATTTACGCCCCCCCGTTTTTATAGGAATAACAAGCCATGTGAGAAGACACGCCAAAAGGGTTATTACGGAAAAATAGCAGAAGTATATTCCCAGACCTCCCCAAAAACCGAAAAGGCACGCGTTCAGAAAGCGCCGCCGCACGGACAGCGCATCAGACTCTATAGGGTATACGCCGACATCGGCGAAGCAAAAACGATAAAACGCAGTGAGCATTAAAATGTCGAACAACGGGTTCTGGGAAATACTTCCTATGCTGACAAAGAATAGTCGTGTAAGACCGATGGGAGAAAAACAGAAGAATATCCCGCAAAAGAGGGCGCTCCTCCGGCCAAAAAAGCGCGCCATTAAAAAATACCACAGCGCAAAGGTTAAAAATGAATACGCTACCGCTGTGGCCTTCAGCGCAAGATATGTCGGGCCGATAATCTCGAAAAACGGGATGGCTGATATGCCGAAAATGAGCGTGCCGCCCTCATAGGTATGCCACATATATTCCATAGGAGAAAGCATAAAACCATCATGCACAACCCTGGCGATCACCCCGCTGTAGAGTTCCTCAAGGAAGGTGTATGTTTCCGGCCAGAAGAGGAGCAGCATGACGCGGATGGCTATAAAGACAGCTGCGAGCACCATGAATGTCCGATAGCTCGATTCGTATGAAGCATCACGCATGATTATTTCTTTCCCACACGGCAGACACACCGCGCTCAGTGGCATAGCACTGGCGAATAATACATCCTCGTTCCATATGGATCTTTGCAGCCTGCCAGGAAAATTTCCTTATCGCCAATTCCATCGGCTATGGCGCTGATTGACGCTCCTTGATCGGGTCCTGTGGCAAAATATTGCCCCATCGCGTAGAAAAGCGCTTTCTTATCTGAATAAGGAATTGTGTTGATAGCTTCCTTCAATTTCAAAGGGTCCTTTGTCCAGGCCGGCAGCACCCTTGCCAAGCCAACAAAACTGAGCTCAGCATCTTCTCTACTCAATCCTTTGGTAAGATTATCAATGGAAGATTTAAAATCATATTTCGAATGCCAGAAGACAAAAGCCCCTAGCTCCTCACGAAATATAGATTGCAGCTCTCGCGGAACACACCTTTTCAGCGTTTCCATACATGCAGAGAATTTGTCAGGATGGATCACCTGAAATTCACTATCTGTCACCTTATAAAGATACATAAGCCATGCAGCACCGCGAACTATATCATTGCGCTCAACTTTATATGGAATTTTTGATAGTTTCTCTAGCTTCACCTTGAGCTGCTGTTCATTATCATAACATGATTCCATAATCCGACATCCGGTCTCCTGTGCGAAATAGCCAGGTTCTCTTGTTCCGTAGCCTATATCTACAGGAGTTAATACGGTACAAAAGGAGAATATGCCAAATACAATCAATACTGCGAGAATCAAAATTCCTCCCATTTTCAATACTCCATACCTGGATGTTACAGCCCAATGAATCATGAGAGCCTTTGCAAGCAGGAGGCTGCTTATTAAGGGGGATAGGTACCTCGCTTGGAGAATGGGGGAATTGCCGCTTGTCTTGACGAGCGCGCAATGGACAAATATACTGATATATATTAGCGGATAGCAGGTGATAAATAACAATAGCATCCTATTGTAATGTCTGCGTTTTGAAAGCAGCATGCCCCAAGCCCAGATGTACGCGACAACCCCTATCAGGTAAATGGACCACTGCCATGCGATACCATTATTCTGCCACGGTGCATAGCTTGCGGGTAAGGACTCAGTCAATAGTATATACACGCTCTTTATGACATTATAATGCGACTCCATTGACAACGAACTGGGAGAGAATATCTTCAAAATAGCGTGACTCTGAAGCAATGCCGGTATAGAGGCAAGGGCAATACCCATGATCAAAAGGCTCGCTCTTACCCAGGTCCCTATTGCAGGTTGCTGTTTCCGACTCAATAAACATAAGGAAAATATCATACCCCCCGCGATACAGTTACTAGGCCAAACGAAAAGTGAAAAACCGATGATAAAACCCAGTATCAGTATCCACACCCTCTTATAACTCCCCTTGCGTGAACTTTCTGTTTTCCAAAAGGCGAGCAGCATAGCGACGCTAAAAGTAAAAATATATTCATGGGTTATCGTTGCCCAGCTATAATAGTAAATAGTATTAGCCGAAGGCAAAAGATACAAAAGGCATGCAATATATGCAGCCTTCCTGTCAACGTACAATTTAAGGAGGAAGTAAAGCAACACAAAAGTTGTTATGGGCCAAATGATAGCAGTCAGCTTCAGGCATGTGTACGACGTCCCAATAATGTAGAAAACAGGTATCGCACAGAGACTTAGCAAAAAGAGCCCACCATGCAGAGGATCAAGCATGTAATCCCGAATCGGAAGAAGTGGCCCACCGCTAACAATATCTATTGCAAGATTTCCCGCAAATAGCTCCTCAACATCATTAAGCGCATAAATCTTTAGGGAACCGAGTAGCATAATGATCTGCAACGCAACAAATACAGCAACGCCGCTAAATAGCGCGATACGAGTTAACAATCTATTATTGTAAGCCAGTGACATACTCCTCCAAACAAAACTGACGGTATTCGAAGAAATTACCTTGTAAACAAACCGTATCCTCCCTCACCGCGAGGGAGTCATTATGACAGAGATCGCGACTTCATCCCTTTTTTGAAAGAATCATCCAACCTATATTCGCAGCATAGCCGCCTCAGGGAAGCGTGGCTTCTTCAAAAAGCTTATTGTATAACAGCAGGCTTCACTTTTTGTACAATTATTTAGAATTACATAAATCCGAATATCGAAAATAGTCTAATTTACTTTTGAGCAGAACACACGATCCCGAAAAGGATTACGTAAGGGGTCACTTATGGGTGGTACATTGCTGAATATGTCATTCCTGCAAAAGCAGGAATCCAGGTTTTATAATGGATCCCCGCTCGAGTTTACACTGAGCGCAGTCGAAGTGCCGGGATAACAAGCGAAATGGATACCACCCATAAGTGACCCCTTACAGGATTACATCCAAGCAGATTTACTTTAGGCATGCGGAAGGATATAATGGTCGATGTGGGTTTTAGTAACATCACTATCCGACGATGCTCATATCATATGACACTTCGAGCCACAGCTAGTACGGGGTGAGCATGAACCAGTTGACTGGCTTTATGTGTGCGCTCTATCATCTGGACTATCACCATTTTTCAAATCCCCCCATCCCACGCTTTGGAAAAGTCAGGCTAGAGGGGATTTGCTTGAAAACAAGCTGGATAAATGGAATTCCGCACTTTATCACCATTAAGGAGTGATAATCCAAAAACTCTGATGGACTTTGTTTTAATCAATCCGCCGCTGCATCTCAAGGACCTCTACCACAGTCTTTCTGCGGGGGGCAGTGAACTCCCGCCACTTGGAATCTGTTCCATTGCGGCCGTCTTGCGCGAAGGGGGATACTCCGTTGCTGTAGTGGATGCAATGGCTCTCCGCCTTGACTCAAACAAGACAGTGGAACAGGTTCGACGATTGCGGCCAAAGTATGCGGGCATTTCAACGACCACCATGTCTGTCAATACAGCAGCAGAGGTAGCGCACCTATGCAAAAAAGAAGGCGTTACTACCATATTGGGAGGTCCCCATGTTACCGCCGTGCCCGAAGAGACTTTTCTCCGCTATCCTCAATTTGACATAGGAGTTATTGGCGAAGGCGAGGATACTGTTCTTGAACTGGCCCACGCCCTGGAGGCTGGCAAAGACCTTGCTGAGATCCCCGGTCTTTTGCTCCGCCGCTCCAATAAGCTGCAATTGACCCCTCCCCGTTGCTTCATCAAGAATTTAGACAAGATCCCGCTTCCTGCATGGGATTTGCTCCCCGACATTGCCACACACTACCAGCCCGCAGCCGATAGTTTATACCGATTCCCCGCCTCCAGTCTGGTGACTTCCAGAGGGTGTTCGGGGAAATGTGTGTTCTGTGATCAAAAGGTGTTTGGCGGAAGCTGCCGCGCCTTCTCATCTGATTATGTTATTCGAATGATTCAAGTACTACGCAACAGATTTGGGATCCGCGACCTCTTTATCCACGATGATAATTTCCTAATGTTTTACAAACGCACCCTGGAAATCTGCACACGGATCATCGCTGAGAACATTGACATCACCTGGTCATGCCTGGGCCGTACAGATCAGGTGGACTGGTCAATCCTCCCGTTGATAAAAAAGGCCGGATGCTGGCAGATCAATTACGGTCTGGAGAGTGGCTCCCAGGAAATCCTTGATTTAATCGGGAAGGGAAATACCATCGAAGTCATGACCGAGGCCGTTCGCAGAACCAGGGAAGCCGGCATTAGGGTAAAAGGGTTGTTCATGATCGGATGTTTCGGAGAAACGCGTGAGACCATAGCGGCCACCAACCGCTACATCAAATCGCTCGACCTGGATGACTTTCATATGACCTGTTTCACGCCCCTTCCAGGCTCTCGGGCTTTCAGCATCGCTCACAAATATGGGGATTTCGATCCCGATTGGGACAAAATGAATATGTTCCGCGCGGAGAGTTTTATCCCACATGGTTTCACGAGACAGGAAATTGAACGCGCGCACCGAAGGGCTTACAGGATTTTTTATTTCAGGCCTAGAATTGTGCTTTACTATCTTGCCAAATTCAATTCCTGGGCAATGGCGAAGAAACTTTTACAGTCGGCATGGGCCTTTATCAGATTCACTACCAAGAAAGAGGAAACAGAGTGAGACCTGTAGAAACAGTAATGCGCGATTTTCTCGGAAAGATGCCTTCCGCACACGCGCTGGTTCGCACCATTGAATATCTGCTCCTCTCACGTTATGAGTATAGCCCCCCCGTGATGGACATAGGGTGCGGCGATGGCTTTTTTGGGAGTTATCTTTTCAAAGACCGGAACCAGATTATCGATCTGGGAGTTGATCTCAACCTGCGGCGGGCACAAAAGGCGAAGAACTCCGGCGGCTACAGGGAGATCCTCACCTGCAACGCCTCTGACATCCCATACCCCGACGCACATTTTCAATCTATTTTCAGTAATTGCGTATTTGAACATATGCCAAATCTGGTGGAAGTATTTATGGAAATCCGGAGACTCCTCAAACCAGGGGGCAACTACATCTTTACAACCCATAGCAACTACTATAACGATTATTTATCTACCGTACGATTTCTTCGCCGGCTCAAATGCAACTCGCTCGCCTCACTCTATATAAAATTCATCAATGCTATGTTCAAGCATTTTAACTGCCTTTCTCCCGAGGAATGGCAAAAAAAACTTAACAAGGCAGGCCTTGCTCTTGTACATTACGAATACTACCTGGGGCCAAGTACGCTCGGCGCCTGGGATCACCTCTTGCCCCTGGCCGCCCCGAGTTATATATGGTATGCAATTTCCCAGCGATACACACTCCTCCCGAGAGCCATGGCACAGCTAATATTCCACCGTTATTTATGCAGGCTCGCAGAATTAAAAGAATCTACTGGTGGAGGTTTGCTTATGATAGCACAAAGGAAGTGAGCTCGCGTGATGGCCTGAATCCCTTTATAAATCTCCACCGCCTTATAGCGGTGGTCTCATGCAATTCGGACGAATAATGCCCAAGGTGGCAATAGCCAACCTCACTGGAGCAAAAATCTTCAACGGATTAAAAAGAGCTATAATCCGTGTTGTGAGCCGCAACGTTTTCGCATCATCTCTCAGATAGCTTACTTCACTTTTGCCACGCAACCTGTTGCGTGTGCACAATTCTTTGCCATTTTGACATGCTCTTCAAAGTCCGTCGTCACTACCTGATCCGCTTCCCTTATTGCTTTTGCGGACAGTCCGCCAGTCTATATATCCTCAGCTTGGCTGCCGTGGGGATATCAAGCTCGCTTAGGAACGCCGACGTGGCGCGATAATCAACGCTATGCTCAAAGGCGAAATGCTTAAAGAATAGCGCATCAAAATCTTCCCGCACCTCAAAGACCGGTTTGCAATCCCTCTCGACATGGCTGACCCAGCCACTTGTACTCGGCCCGAAAGTGGTTTGAAAATAGCTTTGCATGTTTATGAGGAGATACGGATATTCCGATGCATCGGGCAATGGGCCCCCTGTACCGGATTCAAGGGGGGGGCGCTTTGCAGACGCATCTCCAAAGTAGTATCCGGACAACATCCGGTTTGTAGCGTAGTGATGCGGGTTTGATTGGGTACGGAGATATTCTATCGCTTCTTTGTAACGCGACCTCCAATGAATAATTTTCATATCCCGGGACAGGTTCGATAGCGCGATTAGGAATACGAGAATACCTACGCTGCAGTCCCTTACCCAGGCAGATGTCGATCTTCGTTCCACCGCGGCATCTCCTGCCCCATACAACAGATTTGCCATGATGAGGCAGAAACAGGGGATTGCCAGGGAAATGATCCGCAAAAAGTGGTGAGGCCTGAATGTATATAACGCAAAGGTGAACAAAAGGATGATCAGAAGTTGCAGATCCGCTTTCCTTCTGCGCACGCACAGGAAAAGGACGCCGAAGGCGAGAATAAGAGCCGACGTTATTCCTTCACAACAAGCGATTGTCTTCAGAAAGCATATAATTCCCCCGTACGCGATGCGAAACCCGATATGAAACACGGTTCTTGCCCGGAATTGATCAAAATAATCCAGAGGGATCAGGGAAAGGGAATTCTTCAGAAAATAGCATATGGATTCCCATGCAATAACCGGCAGGCAGAATCCGATAACCCAAACCCCATAATTGATAAGAATGCTCCTCCCCTCCCCTTCTTTCTTGAATACCCTTTCCGCGATTTCGAGAAAAAGAAAAATGAAGGGTATGATCACCCATCGATCATTGCAGGTAAGGGCTACACCGGCGCACACTCCCGCAAGGACGAGGCAAAGCTTTTTCTTCGACATTGTATCCTTGGATCGGAGCCACAATAGGAATGCGCAATAGAAAAAGAGTATGCTGTCCGATTCCGCGAGCGTCTCGCGGGAGTAGATGAGGTGCAGCGGTGAAATCGCCAAAAGGAACGCACTTGCCAAACCGACGGCCGTGCCCCCGATGCGTTTCCCCAGATAGAAAGTGACCACAATGGTCAAGGTCCCACACAATGCCGACATGATATTTCCGCAATAATCGTAATCGCCAAAAAGCGCCATGCTTGCAGCGATCAGCGCAATGTGGGTTGGCTTTGCTGTCTCCGGGTAACGCCCTCTGATGTTCCTCCTGATAGCGTTCAGCCTATCTTCGACATGGGAAATATCCTTGCCCGTTATTTTTTCTTTTACCTTGAGAGCAACGGCATCCGCTCCGACATATTCCTTCAAGCCCGCGGTTATGGAGCACAGACATTGCGCCTCCTGCATGTGCATCCCCTCGTCCCAAAAAAATAGTCCTTTCGACGTTATCCCATAAAAGCGCAGCGCCGCTCCCAAAACCAGGATGCCTATGAATGCTGATGAGAAGCTCATTAAATATCGCTGGTTCATTTTGATTATTTTTCTTCTCGTCGCGAACAATATTTACTGCAAATGAGGTAGCCTCTCTTCGTGACCCCGGGACTGCGCGAGGTGCGGGAGTATCGGTCGAGAAAGGGAGGATTAAGAAGGAGGACATTCATAGCCGCTGGGCCCTCACCGCGGGCATCGTCTCACTCTCGGGCGGGAGAGACGGCGGCGTATGGTCTGCGTTGGCGCCTTCGAGTGAGTAAAGATGCAGCTCTTTCACTGACCAGCAGACAGAAGGCTGTGTCTGCGAGAGCCTCAGGTACCTCGCCATCCTCGGAGCGCAGGATATCTCGAATCTTCTCGCTTCAGGGTGCCGCAGCAGATCGATCACAAGATCCCTGTAGGCGCCTAGGACATCAAGCCTTTCCCAACGGGTTCCGTCCATTGAGATCTCCGCAACCAGGCCGCGCGGGTACTCACGGAAGCTCCGGTAGTCAAGGGAGATCCGAGAAATCTCTATCGGTGTACCGAAATCGACCTGCAGGAAATTGCCGTTGCTGGGCAAACCCTCGTTGTGCATCGTGTCCCACGCAGTAGCGGGGTCGCGGTCGAAGATGTGAGTGACCGTCTCGGGGTGGATGGAAGCCGTCATGCGCCATTCTCGCCCCGGCATGATCTCCTTCACACGCGCACTCTTTTTTCCATCGGGCGGGGATTCAGCCGGTAGTATCGCGAACACGTAGCTCGAGCCAAACAGCCCCACTGGTCTAAGATCCTTGGTAAGTCGCATGGCACCCTCCACCACGCGCTTGCCCACGCCCTTCCCGATCGACTGCTGCTCGAATTCATTGTAGTCATAGCGGTCGGCATGGACGATGACATAGCGCACCCCGAGGCTCCTCAGGATATCTATTGTCTCCGGAGAAGGGAAATGCATCATCATGTCGGCTAAAGGCCAATACTCTACCGGGGGAAACCCGGCATAGCCATTCACTATTCTCTTGCCATGGTACAAAGACCACAACATATAGTAATTTTCATACCCCGGCATATCAAACTGTCCATCGTTCTCGGGCATCGGCAGTTCGAGCACACCAAAATCGCCCTTTTGATATTTTAACCATTCATATACTGCCGGAACTTTTCTATCAATATAGAAATTCCGGGCCGTAAAATAATCTCCTGATGCGTTTCTATTGAAATATTCGACCAAAATTAAAAAGAGGAGTGAAATAAATAGTATTGCCTTTTTTCTTGGAGACGATACATGACCGAGCAATAGCGCGGCCCCCTCGCCACAGAAAATTGCAAAAGGAATAAGCGACAGGATTACCGACCAACCAATCGCCCTCAGCATCCTGAATCCGGGGAGATACCGGTATAAAAACATATAAGGCCCCGGACAAACCCTGAATCCGAATAACTGGATATAGGGGCCTAGGGAAACCGAGACTCCAAGGATGCCCAGAAGGATTAAGAATCCTCTCTCCCCGCTTTTTTTGACATGAGAATCCCTTTTTCTGAAGAGGCCGAGAAAAAACAGTATGCCCGCAACGACGCCCGGAAAGAGATACTGTGCCCTGGTCAACCTGTATTCTTTCGTTATCCAGCCGTAGAGGAGATTAGTAGGCGCCGTTACGAGATACGCACTCGCATCGCACGAGAGGATTTGGGTTTCTTCAATTCCGCGCGTCGTATCCTCCGCGCCTCTCACATGCATCATCTTGAAAGACGGATAAATCGCGGCTAACAACATCGGTGCAATGATGAGGAACGCAATGCCAAAGTTGAGAAGATTTCTCCGATTAAGTCGCACGCGCTTTGTAGCAAAATGAAAGATAAAATATGCTACGAGCATGAGCAGATAAAACATCCCTGAGGATGGATCGGTCAGAAACTGCATCCCGAAGAAGAACGCGAACAGCACGGCATTGGATGACAAGGTCGCACGATTGGAATGAGATTGGTTCCCCGACTCTACAAACTTATGCAGGAACAGAAGCGCCAGGCAGATCCAGAACATGGACATCATTGTCACAAGCTGTGGAGCGGAAAACCGGAAGGGACAGTACGCAAAGATGAACCCCGCGATAATAGCCGCATACGTATTCTTGATAATGTTCCGTGCTAAATAAAACATGCCTAACCCATTGAGAAAGAATCCCAGCACCAAGTAAAAATTGAACGCCACTATGGCATTTCCGCTTACAAGGTACACAGGCGATGCCAGAAGGCACATTCCTATAAGCCCCGGCGCGGAGGCCAAGGACCCCGAATGGGGGAAATAAAATCGTGCGTTCAATAAATCCTGTGGATTTATCCATATCTTCGATCCTTCTCCAATAAGGTAGGCGGTGGAAAGATCGTTGTAAGGATCCCCCACCATACTCCCCATGCTCATGATTTGAGGGTATGTCATGTACAGGGAGGCGAGGAGGAAAAATGCGATAATTCCTCCCTCAGAGAGGAGTGTTCTCTTCATTTTGGGCGTATTTCTTTTTTCAGCAGAGACAGTTCCTGGGCCAGCGTCTTGATTTGATCGGAGAAGCTTGAGATTTTTATTGAGAAGTGCAGGCAAATGAATATCAGGAACATCACTGCTGTGAACAGAAGCGTATTAGCGGTAGCCAAGATTCTGAAATAGTTCGTTACACCAAGCACGATCCTGTGGTTTATGGTCACAAAGAGGATACAGGATGCAGTAAGCAGCCACATGAGGGCATACCTCTCTTTGAGCTTCTCCCTTCTAATCAGTTCAACAACGAGCAGTATGAACGCAATTGCAATACTCAAAGCCAGTATTTTTTGCCTGATGTCGATCTCCATGGTCAGTCCTCCTCATATTTGTGTTTACAGATATGGCATATCCCTGCTTTTCTCTCCTCATATTTTTTTTCTCTCTTATTGAAGAGTGCGCGCGCGGTAACATAACACTCATTATTCCATATGTGTGCGAACTCCCCGTGCAGGATATTCCCAAACTTAGACTCTTCAAACGATGGGAAATAGCAGCAGGGCCAAACCCAGCCATCCCAGTTAACGAACACGCCCCTGTAGAGCCAGGAGCATCTATTCCTCTTCCTCTTTAGCCGGGCGTCGATACCGGAGTTTATATCATAGCGGACATACCTGCTTTCCGCTGGGACCCACTTTTCCAGCAGGTCCTTTCTGCGGGGATCGATATTCCCGACGGGCACGAAGCTGATGGAGTCGATGCCCATCTCCCGCGCCATTCTCCTCGCCGCGGGAATCTGATGCACGGTGTGCTTCATGACCAGGAATTGCCACTCCATAAATGGGGTCTTGCTCCTCAATCTCTTCCGAGCGTCAAGGATGCTTGACACATTGGCCACCACCCTGTTGAAGTCGCCCCCGACCCGGAACGTGGCGTAGGTTTCCTGGTCCAGGCCGTCGAGGGCAAAGGAGAGATGTTCGAGGCCGGAAAGGACGAGTCTCTCGGCATCTTCCCTTCTGAAATCATTTAGATTGCTGCTTATCCTGACTCCGATGTTATTCTTGGTGGCGTACTCGACCATCTCGAGGATGTCGGCGGCTAAAAAGGGCTCCCCCATTCCGTAGAGGATTACCGTGAAGAGATAGTCCTTCAGCTCATCGATGATTTTCTTGAACGTTGAAAAGGGAAGATCCCCATACTTAATGGGTCCCTTCGCTTTAAAATGGCGATCCCCGATAAGACGCGGACAGAGTGGACAGCGAAGGGTACACCTGTTTGTGGGATCGATCTTCAGGAAATAGGGACGGCTTCTCAACTCGGTCTTTCCGAGAAAATATTCGTATTCGACGAGGAGAAGGTTCAGTAACTTCTTCCAGGTAAGATGCCTGGGCACGGTGCGCAGAAGATCCCATAACTTCCTGAGATCACCGCTCGTTCTGATATTCAGAGGAATCGGTCGTTTGAGGGAAGGGATACTCACTGATTCTCCATCCTCCGCGATTTCCTCAGAAGTTCCACGCCCACCGCCAGCAATACCTTCGTCATATAATAGAAGGATTCGGCAAAGGTTATCGAGGACTTCCCTCCCATCCTCTCGACCATCTTAACGCCGACCTCTTCGATCTTGAACCCCATCCGGTGAAGCAGAATGATAGATTCCACCTCGGGATAATCGTCGGGATAATGCCTGCAGAAAGCCGAAATGACCTCCCGGTTCACCGCACAGAAGCCCGATGTTGGATCCGTGACACGACTGCCGACGATAGAGGATACAACATAAGAGAGGATGATTATCCCCGCCCTGCGGGCCAGCGCGCCCCTATACAGGTTCCCCGCACAGTAGCGTGAGCCTATCGCTACGTCGGCTTTCCCCGTCACAACGGGCTCAAGGAGGCGCTCGATGCTATCTGCCTCGTGCTGGCCGTCAGCATCTATTCTGACCACATAATCATATCCATGCCTACGAGCGTATTTGTAACCGGCCTGAACCGCCCCCCCTATGCCCAAGTTGAAGGGGAGATTCAGGATGTCGACTCCCATTTCCCGCACGATGTCAGCGGTGCGGTCCGTCGAGCCGTCGTTGATAATCACTACATGGCGAAAGGATGTCTCATTGATGAGGCGGGAGAGAACACCTCTTATAGAGGCCTGTTCGTTATAGGCGGGCACTATGATCAAAACCTTCTCCGGCAGAGACATCTCCCTTTCCCCCGCAGATACATGCGCATTATTGGCACAGCGCCGCTCATTATTGTATCAAAGTCATAGCGCCTCTGACGATTATTTGCTTGCTCAATCCTCCCGAAATTTCTATGATAAATGCCTCTTTGTGACAAGAATGCCCCGAGGCGGTAATCTCCTCGGGCGAAACGCAGCGCGAAGGATTCAGCAAGAGCGGCACGGTCACTATGAAAATACTCTTGGTGTACCCCATCGACAGGGAGCCTACGGGCCACTATATGGTGCACCAGTCGTCAATGCCCCTCGGGGTGGGGTACTTGGCGGCGGTGCTCCTCAGCGCCGGTCACGAGGTGGAGGTGCTTGACTTCCAGATCAGGGATGTAGCCCTGGGGCACCTGGTAAGAATGATGGGCGAGCGATCTTTTGACGTGTGCGGCATAAGCGCAACCACCCCGTTTTCCGCGATAGCCTACGAGGCCGCCGCAGCCGTGAAGCAGATATCTCCGGGGACTGCGGTCGTGCTGGGAGGACCTCATACCGTGGCAATCGGGGAAAAAGTCCTTGAGGAGTGCCCCGCGGCCGACTACGCCGTGTACGGGGAAGGGGAGGTCACAATCCTGGAGCTGCTCGACGCCATGGCGGGAAAGAGGAGCCCCGAAACGGTGAATGGCATCGGTTTTCGAAGAGGGCCGGAGATAGTCCTCACGCACGAGCGAGAATATATTCGGGATTTAGACTCCGTCCCTTTCCCTGCCTACCATCTCTTCGAATTAAACAAATACCGCCCCCTGGTTGCTCAGTACCGCCGCCTTCCCTGGGCCAGCATAATCAGCAGTCGGGGCTGCCCCTACCGATGCATTTACTGTAATGAGAAGGTGTGGGGGCGAAGATACCGGTTCAGAAGCGCCCGGAATGTCCTCGAGGAGATTCTCCTTTTAAAGAATAGGTATCTTGTGAGGGAGGTCTCCTTTGCGGACGACACCTTTAGCATCAATAGGGAGAGGACGGTGGAACTTTGCGAGATGCTCATAGCCGCCGGCAACCCCGTCATCTGGAAGTGCAGCACGAGGGTCGACAGGGTTGATTTAGAGCTCCTCAAGCTGCTCAAGAAAGCGGGCTGCTACAGTATTGGCACCGGCGTCGAGTCCGGTTCTCAGAAGATACTGGATATAATTAAAAAGGATGTAACCAAAGAGCAGATCAGGCGGGCCTTCAGGGACGCACGAACGGCCGGACTGGAAACCCGGGCTTACTTTATGTTGAACCTTCCCCATGACGACATGGAAACAACGGAGGAGACCATCAGGTTTTCCCGCGAGCTTGATGCCGATTATGTCGATTTCGAGTTCGCCCACCCCTTCCCGGGAACGGCCTTCCGCAGACTCATCGAGAACGACGCGCGATATACGATCATAAAGGATAAATGGGATGACCCCAAGGCCCAGATCGGAAACCGCATCGTCTACGTGCAGCCGGGACTGCCTGCGGAGGCGTTGAGGAAATATATGAGGAAAGCCTTCGTCGGTTATTATCTAAGGCCAAGGCAAATACTCCGGCATATGCGCTCGCTTTTCAGGCCCGGGCAGGTGCTCGCCACCCTCAGGGAAGCATGGAATGTCCTGCACCTGCGGACAGGGTAGCAGATTGACGGATGCGGATTTATTTATTTCTTTTTGAATCACGCGGTGCATACCCCCAAAAAAGATAATACAATCTCCCCAGCTTCGGCGAGAGCCTGAATCTCGTGCCTTTGAAGACCCGCATCAGAATGCCGTCGATGATGCTCCCGCATTTCCCCGCCTTCACATCGGTGAAGCCGGCCTCTTTTGTGAATTGGACCCACCTTTCCATCGGGTACCACGCCTCGAACGGCCTGTTCATAAAGGGGGACATCCCGTAATAGACGAGCGCCTGGAGAAAGGACCTGGACGGCACCTTGGCCACCATCACCCCGCCCGGCTTGAGAATGCGCTTCATCTCCTCCAGGGCCTTGGGCACTTCCAAGTGTTCGATGACGCCGTCTGAAAATACCATATCAAAGCTCCCGTCCTTGAAGGGGATAGTATAGATATCCGCACCCGCCAGCGTGATGTCGATTCCGTAAAGGCTCTTGGCTTTTGCCCTGGTAATTCTCAGGGCCGACGGAGAATAATCCGACCCAATGCAGTCCCTGCCCTTTGAAGCCAACTCGATGGCGTAGGTCCCGGAACCGCAGCCGAGCTCGATACATCGCGACCGGGGAGTGGTGAGATTCATGAGGGTGTCCACCACTTCCCGGTAGGAGGTATTTATCTTGCTGAACTTTTCGACATGTCGCTCTCGGCCCCAATAGGTATCCCAGCCGTGCTCCCTGCTTCCGGATGGCTCCGGGCGGACGCGCTTGCGCGCGCGGAGCCTGTCCCTGATCGTGAAGTTGATGAAGGTCATAGCCGATCTGACCGTTCTCACTCCCTCGGCGGGATGCGCAATCCCCTGGCAAAGCTTCTTAAAAATGTAGGAGAGGCGCAGGTGATAGTGCACGTAGAAACTTTTGCAAAGCTCGACGATCCTGTCTCCGGGCAGCCCCGGCAAATCTATCACGCACCGGTAATCCCCTCCCTCGTCGAGCCACTCGCGGTAATTGGTGGTTGTGAGGTAACCGTGGCCGCGCGCCCATTCATACGCCTCTGTGCCAGGGTAAACAAAGAGAGGGTAGAACTGCATGCTGTCGCATCCGGCCTTCAAAGCGAAATCGAAGCTTTGCCGTGCTGTTTCCTCGCTCTCTCCCGGATTTCCTATCATAAGGCAGCCGTGTATGAGGATCCCGGCCCGCCTCGCGTCTCCAACGAACTGAAGCATCCGATCCGCCTTTATGCCCTTGTGGATGTTGTTGAGTATCTCCTGGCTGGCGCTCTCAAAACCCACCGGCATCAGGCGGCAGCCAGCCTCCCTCATCTTCTTGAGAAGGGTGTAATCAATATCCGCCCGCGCGTTACAGTACCAGGGTATCTTGCTGCCCCGTTCTATCAGGAGGTCGCAGATCTTTTCGCACCGCGCCTTGTCCGCGGTGAACGTGTCATCCTCGATCCCGATCTCCTTTACCCAGGGCAAATTCTTCCGGACGTACTCGAACTCATCAACTACGTTCTCGGCGCTGCGCGGGCGGTATTTTCGGCTGTGAAAGGTCTGGGGGTAGACGCAGAAGGAGCATCTGTAGGGGCATCCGCGGCCGGTGATGATCATCACCATGGGGTGTCGGGCTGCGGCAAAGCGATAGTTCCTGATGTTGAGATGTTTTTTGTAGACCGAGGTGACGAAGGGAATGCTGTCCATATCCTCTATCAACGGCATGGGGGGACAATGTCGTATCCTCCCCTCCTCCCTGTAGCTGATGCCCCGGACATCCGACAATGCCGTATCGTCCCGCAACGCAGCGGCCAGATCCCGCAGCGTGAAATCGTATTCCCCCCTCGCCACGGCATCCACGGATGGACTTAAGCCCATAGTCTCCTCGGGGAGCGCCGATGGGTGTGTTCCCACAAGCACCATAAAACTATCGGGGTAGCATAGTTTAAAGAACTCGCCACTTCGAACGTCGTCGTAGATGCTGGGCGTGCTGGTGTCCAGGACAATGAGTTGGGGCCGAAAATCCCTGAGTGCTTCCCTGACGTTCTCGTTGGTGAGACCGTCCGCCGGTGCGTCTATCAACCTGACCGTGTGGCCATTTTTCTCGAGCACGCCGGCAGCGTACGCGAGCCAGAAAGGGTAGTAAATAGTGCCGCCCTTTGTCACGGCGGGGCTTCGCGAGGTCCTCGAGTATTTCCCTATGAACGGAGGGTTAAGGAGAAGTATGTCCATTGTATGTTTCTCCAGGAGAGCGGTTATTTGTGCCGCGTAATAGTAACACTCCGGGTGCCTGTCGCGCACTCGTTTTCCAAATATGCGGTTGCCCTGACACGCGCAGCTGTCTTTAGAGTCTTATGTCATAACTTCTCCGCAGATTGCGAAGAAGTTATATGATGACATATGCCTAGCCTGATCTATTCACCAACTAAAAACTAACATACCCGCCCAATAGCACAACAGACTACACGCTTTTAACCACTGAAGGCGCTGAGGTCACTGAACGGTTCGAACAACTATCTCATTGATATCATTATCGTTATTCAGGACGCAGATGAACGCAGAACACGCAGATACAAAGACAGTGTGAGGTAAAAACTTCAAGGGTTCACGCTGCTTCTTTTGTTAATCTGCGTTCATCTGCGCAAATCTGCGTCCAAATACTCAGTGTATTCAGTGCCCTCAGTGGTTATGCCCCTTTTACTACGGGCGCCTCGTGAATAATCCAGGCTAGAGTCCCACCGCAGAGGCGCAGAGGTCGCCGAGACCCACGGAGAATGAGGGGATTTGGCCGTTTTAGGGTAATGATATTTCTCTGCGTTTCCTCCGCGTTCTCCGCGTCTCTGCGGTTGACTTTGCTCTATTTGGTTGCGGCCGAAGGCCGCCTTAGGAGGACAGCTCCCTGGCGCTGATAGCGTATAGATCCATCATCCTCCCGAACTCGTACCCCTTCGATTTCAGCAGCGCCACCACCTTTTCAAAGTACTGCACGCCTTTGTTGCGGTCCCTCATGAAGAGCCTCGAGTAAATTATCTTCCATTTCAAAGGTAGCTCGCGGAAGATGCTCGAGGGGAATACGTCGTGGAGGTGAAGATCTATGACAAGGCGAGGGGGGAGGCCAAAGAGCGTGGTGATAAGGCGAAAGGCCGGATAGCTTGCAAGCTGGATGTAGCTCAGGGACACGGGGAACCGGACGACCGGGACTACGGAGATGGGCAGCTCCAGAAGCCTCGTTCCAGGGTGAATAAAAGGCGAAGTCGGCGCTGATGCATTGCTGAACCTTCCCGGGAAGAGAGAGGGGAATAAGCTTGAATCAAAGAGAAAGCCCTTCTTCGAAAGGAACTCTATCTCCTCCCGTGAGATCATGCCCAGGGGTGCCCTGTATCCCTTCGGGGCGCGGCCGAATGCCCTTCCATAAGCCTCAATTCCTTTCGCGATCTCATCGGTTCCGCTCGCCGTGCGTTTGTGACTGTAGGCATGGAGCTCCACTTCCGCTCCCGCATCGGCGAAGAGGCGCACGATTTCCCGCTTTTCATCGAGGACCTTGCCGGTGGCAAACACCGTGAGGGCAGCATTTTCTTTTCTCAAGATGTTCAAAAACTCTCCCGCGCCCTCAAAGGACTCGTAGTGATAGCCCTCCACCAGATCACAGTGGTCCGGCTCGAGGTCGAGCGTGAGAAATGCGCATTTCCTCATCTCTTCCCTCCTACCATTTCTCGCCTTTGCGTTCGGTGCCGAAGGGCCTTAGGAGAAAGAAAAAGAAGGACCTTAACCCACCCACCACCCAGCCGGCGGTCCTGACGATGAATATGGCCATCATCATGGGATAATATTTTTTCTTGATGGGTAACCTCAGGGTGTCCCTCGCGTATATGATGAGGAGAGAGACAAAAAAGACCAGAGCGGCATAGAACCAATAGGGTTTTATCGCCGCCAGGATCACAGAAAGCATACCCAGTAACATCAGAGGAATCTGCACTATCATGCTCCAAGTCGAGATGTGGTCCCCCCGCAGCTTGGTATTGTGTTTCAGGTAGACCCAGAAGGCCCCACGGGCATAGCCGACCTGCTGCCTGAAGAAAGCTCGCCATGACGTTCTGTTGTAGTGGTAGACGATAGCCTTGGGCGTGTAAAGCATCTTCCCCATCTTCGTAAGGCGATACCCGAAGTCCGTCTCGAGGGCTACCTGAAGCCTTTCGTCAAACCTGATGCGCCTTGCTGCTTCTGTTTCAAGCAACAGGTTCATGGTCGGGGCCCTTGATATGCACCTTGACCAATACTCGTATCTTTTCTCATTTTCTATTCCCACCAGTGTGGTGAGGAGGGGAAGGCCCTCGCCTGTTCCCACGAAGCCGGCCACGGCAATCGCGTCAGGATCTGTTAAGAAACATCGTACGAGCTCGCACAGCCAGTTTTTATCGACCGTGCAGTCGGCGTCGGTCAGGGCAAGAAGAGGGGTCTTCACCTCATCAAGAGCCCGGTTAAGGGCCACGGGATAGTTGCCTCCCCACCTGACAATTCGAGCCTTATCCTCGTACTGCTTCAGGATCTCGTAGGACCCGTCCGTGGAATATTGCTCGATGATAAGGAGTTCGCGGTCGGGATAGTCGATCTCGAGCAGGGACTGCATGCACTTATCTATTATCCATGCCTTATTGTAGACGGATACGACGATGGTTACTGAGGGGAACTGTTCAGATTCGGGCATAGGGAATCAATCTCATGTGAAACTCGCAGGGGGTTTTTATCGGCATCTCCGCCGTGACGCGCGTATGGCACCGATGGTCGAGCTCGGAGATTACATGTCGCCCGGTTTCGTAAGCAGATAGTCGCCGATAGCCAGGGCATCCAACCCTGTTCCGTAGAAGCATCGTATCGCGTCTCCGGGAGAACATATAATAGGCTCGCCCCTGACATTGAACGATGTATTGAGAATAACAGGAACTCCTGTGAGCGCTTCAAACTCTTTAATGAGGCGCCAGTACCGGGGATTGACTTCCTTTTTCACCGTATGCGGCCTTACTGTATCGTCCACATGGACCACCCCGGGAATCAGATTCTTTTTATCCTCCCGGACCTTATACGCAAGGATCATGAAGGGAGAATCGCTCGCGTTCTCCAGGAACTCTGATTTAGCCTCGGCGAGGAGAGAGGGGGCAAATGGCCTAAATCCCTCTCTATGCTTCACCTGCTTGTTAAGCGTATCCTTCACCCCTGGTGTGCGGGGATCAGCGAGTATCGAGCGGTTCCCAAGGGCCCGTGCCCCCATCTCCAACCTGCCCTGGAACCAGCCGACAAATTTCCCTTCTGCGAGAAACCGCGCAACCCGAGCCTCTATATTATCGACCTTCTTGTAAGGAAGTTTGTACTCTTCCAAGATTTTCACAATCTCTTCATTAGAATAGCCGGGCCCCCAGTAGGCGTGATCGAGGTTAAATCGCGGATCCTCCCCTAATCGCACACTCAGCGCGAGGGCAGCCCCCAGCGCAGTGCCCGAATCGCTGCTCACGGGTTGGATAAAAATATTCTTTACCCGAGGATTATCGTGCAGCACCCCGTTCATCTTGCAGTTCATACACACTCCACCCGCGAGACACAATGCGTCCATACCCGTCTGCTCCATTAACCGGTCCACAATTCCGGTCACACATCTCTCAAGCGCGTCTTGCGTTTCGTATGCAATGACCTTGTGCACATCCTCCAAAGCGGATTCCCTGGCCCTCGCTGCTCCAAACAGCTTTACCATGCTGTCGGAAAAGTATTTGCCAAATGTGTGCCGCCCCAAGGTTAAATAAGAGGGATCCACGCTGTATGTGCCATTTCCAAAGGAGAGTATCTTGGATATCTTCTGAGCGATCCCCCCGTCATGGTGGCCGTACGGAGCCAGACCCATGACCTTCCCCTCATCGTTGTACGGTTTGAATCCCAGGTACTCAGTCATGCCCGCGTAAAACCAACCGAGGGAATTGGGGATTTTATAACGGATATTCGGATGCGGCGTGATCAACGTCCCGTCTCCTACAAATGAAGAAGTGCAATCCATTTCGCCACTGCCATCGATTATGAGGATGGCGCTCCTTTTGAACCCGGAGCAATAATACGCACTTGCAGCGTGGGCATAATGGTGTGGTATGAACTCGATAGGGGGTATCCTGCCCATGAATCCGGCTGCGCGGAGGGTATCTTTAATCTGGTGCGTGAGATGCTCGGCGGAGCATAGTACCAGGTTGGCATATACGTCCCTATCGGTATCAGCGGCACGTGTCCCACATCTCGTATACCGCGCCCAGTTTCGAGCGAGAAAGGCCATCATCTTCCATGGATACTTTCTCCCATCCCATGCAAATGCAATGTGATCCACATCGCTTAAATCAATCCCCGCGAATTGAAGGCAGAACTTCGTCGCGCGGACAGGGAACTGACCGCAGGCCCCTTTGAACCGTATCAGCCGTTCCTCCTCAACCATGGCGACCAGTTTACCGTCCACAAGCAAGCAGGCGGCGGGGTTGCATCCATTGCTCGTACCTAACCCGAACATGCCCAGTATTATCATCGTGTCTCAGTCTCTCTGCCTATCGGATATACTGCTGCTTGGGCACCTAACCGTAATGCCCTATCTCATATCAGCGTGCAGCGTGTTGCCGGAACAACTATGCAGCGAAAAAAATATTGTACTGCAATTATTATCGTTGTGCAAAGGAAAACGCCGCTGATATGTAAGGGGTCACTTATGGGGGGTACATTGCTTAATATGTCATTCCTGCGAAAGCAGGAATCCAGGCTTTATGCGGGATCCCCACTCGAGTTTACACTGAGCGCAGTCGAAGTGCGGGGATGACAAGTAAAACAACTACCCCCATAAGTGATCCCTTACGCTGATATTGCAGAACCGTTCCCTATATGAATTTGCTAACATAATAGGATATATGAAAAACGGCACAAAAAAGATTGCATGCTTCACCCTCGACCTCGAGGCCGATTATGCGGGGATGCCGTCTAAAGAAAGCTTTGATAGCCTCGACCGCACAGAGAAATTCGAGGAGATGGTTACTAAATACGGTCTCAAGCTCACCACCTTCGTGACGGGAGCCATTCTTGACAGACACCACCCCGTTCTCGATAGATTGAAAGCATTGGGCTCCAGATTTGAAACTCACACCTACAGCCATCCGCTCAAAAAACCACCACGGGAAAAGATCGCGGACATAGAGAGGGGCATCGAGGCGTACGAACACTATTTTGGGGAGCGCCCGACCGGATACCGGGCCCCCCAGGGCATCATATCCATGGATGAGATCCGGTTTCTTTCTGAGCAGGGACTGCTCTACAGCTCCTCCATATTTCCCGCATACCTTCCAGGCAGATACAACAACCTCCGTTTCCCAACGCAGCCATTTATATATCGGGAAACGGGGCTTCTCGAAATCCCCCTCTCGGTGATCCCCTGGATACGCTTTCCTGTGACGGCCAGCCATGTCAATTTATTCAGCAGCACGCTCTACATGCTGCTCATGCGTGTGCTCGGATGCCCCCGGCTGTTGAACATCTGCATGCACCTGTATGATTTCTGTGCCGTACCCGCATATCACATGCTACCCCTCAAAGAGAAGATCGGGTACTCCCGGACGCACAGGCGGGGTAATAAATTCAGCGATTTTGAAATTCTCGTGCGCTATCTTATTTCGAATGGATACCAATTCGCCTATCTCGGAGAAACTGCACACAGTATCATGCACAGCGGGCAGGCCACATCCTGGGGAAACAGTAAACGGATCAGCCCATAGTTCTCAATGGCGCTTCTCGCGTGAAATGCCTTTTGATAAACCGAAAAAGAGTTTCATGCCCCCCTTTGAGCTATTGAACACCCGTGCCGGCGTGCGATCGCTTCCTGAGTTCAATGATCAATCCAACAGCAATCACCATGAATGCCAGCAGACTGACCGCGCCGCCGGCAATGACCGATCGTGGCCTGAATCGCATGACAATTGTGTGCTCCCCCGCAGGAAGATATACCGCTCTGAACGCGTAATCGGCACGGTAGGTCTTTGTCTTTAGCCCGTCAATGAGTGTTTCCCATCCTGGGTAGTAGATATCACTTATAAAAAGGAAACGGTTTGCTGGAACTGACGCCCGCATTTCTATCCTGTTGGGGGTATAGAGAGCGATGCTCACGCTCCCCTTCCCCGCGCCTCCATTACCATCCGGCGTGAATGAGGCGGGGGGAGCTTCTTCCAGGATAATGGCCTCCGCCACATTGAACGAGCCATCCATAATCCTCTCCAGCGCAGCCTGAGCGTTGGGAGCCACTTCGACATTACTGACAAGAAATGCCCTGGGCAGAACATCCCTATTCTCATAAAGGATAAGGCCGTACGATTCGTCGCTGAACACGGGGAGAAATCTTCGTTTAAGCTCTCCGGCAATCTGCCGGAAATCCTCGGGCCGGGAATATACCTGCGTAAAATGGAGAAGTCCCTTATCGTGGATATACCTGATTTCCATTCTGTCAAACACCGCACCTGGCGATAGATCCAGCGCCGTTTTGTAGAATGATCTTGACGGCCTCTTCCCCTCCGCCAGCAGCTCCTCCCATGAGGACCATTCCTCAACCTTGCCATGCTTCACGAATGCCTTTCGCAGGGGATCATTCAGATCCATGCCCTCTGCCGTGTTGATGCCCGCACGAAGCGGGTATTCGGCAATCTTCCCGTCGCCCGACCAGAGTGTCACTATGGCCACCGTCTCCCCCTGTCCGATCCCGGACGCCATTTCCAGGTACGATTTTAAGATGATCCGCTCTGTTCGAACAGGCTTGCCCAAACGGATGTCGACCGGTCCGCCTTTCTTTACCGTTGTCTCTCCGTGGGGGTCATAGAGCAGCGCATCAGGGGCGGAGATCGGCCCCTTACTGAGAATGTATTTCACTCCGAAGAGATCGATCATTCGCGAGCGATAGTTCCTGATCTCATCCATATAGAATCCCTGCTCCATCACACCCCCACGATCGCCGTTCATTGCCCGTATCAACCGATCGTAGCGGTCAATGTGGAGCGGCCCTCTCGCCTGAACGTCATAGATTTGAAAATGGTTTGAGAGCTCCGGATAAAGCATGGGGATGCCGTCATTTTCAAGAATATGATAGGGGTAACAATAGTTTTCATTGTTCAGACTAAAGAATCTGTAAGGGCCTGCATGCGTGCGCAGGAAATCAACCGATGCCGGCGCGACGTATTTTTTCGAATAATCTATATAGACGAGCCGATCCTGGTATCTATACGACTCAATAAAGATCAGACAGAGGAGAATGGCCACAAGCGTCCTGCGGCCGAAAACTCCCGCGACATATGCAAGCACGCAGGCAACGGTCACGAGCGAGAGGGGAATAAGCGCATTGAGTGTCTCAACAGAGACGAGGGAAAATCCAAAACCTATATGTTTCCCGACTACGGCCACAATGAGCAGTCCGACCGGCATACACGCCGCGAGAGCCGCTCGTTTCCTGGACGCGGCATGAAGCAGGCTGTCAAGACCGAAACCGGCAATGAGCGAAAAGGAGATAGGGAACAGCCAGAGGAAGCGGTAGGGCGCATGAAAGGATTTTGCACCGGGGAAATAGTAGTAAAAGTAATAATATAACGGCCCCTGCGCGCCGAGGGACATCATAACCGCATACAGTATGAGAACGCCAAAAAAAATGACAACATTTCTACCGTGGCGATGAAATAGGGCAAGGATGAAGAAATAGATGCCGACGACACCCATGTAAAATATCAACGCCCAATCCGAGCCTGCATGAATGGATTCAGAGGCGGATAGAAAAAAATCAAACGTCCGTGAGGGGGATATGGAATATATTGTTGCCTCTTTGTACGAGAATTGCCCATAGGAACAATGCGTGCTATATTCCCATAGGGGGAATAAGAAGACCGAGGCCATAAGCGTGCCGATGACAATGGCGACACACAGCGACAAGAGCCGCACCCTTATCCGCCGTGTGTTCCGTTCGGGGCACAACCATCCTGATGCATAAAAAATCATGAAGGGGAAAAAACAGAACGCCATAATAAATGTGCTCTGTACATAGATGAACATCTGCATTGCCCATATCAGCGCCAGCAGATGGCAATATATTTTTTCCCCGGTATCAAGGTAGTACATGGCCAGCACAAGGAGCAAAGGGAGCCACTGCCAGGGCCAGATGGCGTTCGCGACGAAAATGCTGAAAATTGCAGGAAATGAGAAAATATATATGAAGGACGAACAGAGAGCGGCTGCAGGAGACACCTTGAGCTTCCGCGACAGGAAGTAGACAGAGATGCCGCCGATCAGAAAGTGCAGAAGGATAAGGGCATTGAAGTGTGCCGCTGTCCCAAGCAGGTAGAGAAGCAACGCAAGGGGGTAGGCAATCGTATATTGCGGATCAGCGAAGAGGATCATCCCCCCCTGGGAGTACGGCGACCACAATGGAATCTGCGCATGGAGAAGCATGTCCCGGGAAAGTTGCAAGGCGGGGATAATAGAAAGATAGTTCTCATAGAGGTGCGTTGGGTCATCTATGCAGGGGATCAATCCCACGAAAGCAATCCGCCACCAGAAAATCAGGACTGCGGCGATCAGGATGATCGCCGAGATCCAGTTCTGCTGTCTGGGTGATATACTTTCCATTCGCGTGATCCGGCCGGAATCCATGAGCCTGCGGCAATTGGCGATTGTGCTACAGACCCAGCTTAAAGCGGATAATCATCTTCACATATTCGCTGATATTTTTGAGGATCTTCATCTTGCTGGGGCCGAGCTTGATCCCATACAGCAATACACATGAGGTCTCCGCAAATCGTATCCTGGGGGGAGGCAACCGGTTTAGTTTTATCAACAGCTCAGCCATGCTCGTAAATCCAGGAGCTTCGAAAAGCTTATCCCCGTAATATGCAAAAGCACGCCTCAGGGCTGCAGGCCTGTAGATACGGTAAAAGATTGTATAATCCCTGATGCCCGGCGCATGAAAAAGCGCGGTCAAAATAATGCGCGCCATCCAGCTCAAACACAGCCGCCCTGGCGGCACCTCCTTCACCATGCTGTGCGGTCTATAGCGAGAGGCGACAACCACATCGTACCCCTCCTCAATTTTTCGGACCAACTCCTCGATATGCTGAGGCTGGTGGGTATTGTCCGCATCCATGGTCAGGATAAGATCTTCATCGCGGGCATACTGGAGGGCTTTGGTAAAACCGGTAAGGAAGGCACGATCCACGCCAAAATTTCCGGGATGACGGATTACTTCCAGGTCAATCCCTCCGGCCATACTGAGCGCCTTTTCGCGGGTGCCATCCGTGCTGCCATCATCAATAACCAGCACCTTCCATGGCCTCTCTTTGAGAAAGGGGTTCTTCATCACGCGCGATATGGATTGCAGGAGGGGGACAATGCAGCCCGCTTCGTTGTACGCGGGGAGAATTATGAACAGCATGCTCTTCTCCGGTTGATCGGCATCTCCGAGAGAGACATACGCCGAGAGTGATGATGACGCAACTAACTTATATGAGCTCGGTCATTGAACTTATCGAAGGCAGATGTTAAGATACAATACCGATTGGGAAAAGTCAAACCATTGAAAGTCAAACCATTGAAAGACATCGCTTTTATATATCCCCCGCTCATAAGCGGCGAGGTGTACGGCCCGTTCGAAAAAGCTGAGAATGTTCTTCCCCCCCTGGGCATTGCCTCTCTTGCCGCCGTTGCCAGAAGCGAGGGTAAAAGCGTTGCCATAGTCGACGCCCTTGCAGAGCATCTCTCGATAGATGCGACAATCAACCGGATTTGCGAGCTACAGCCGAGATTCGTCGGAATCACCGCTGCTACAGTGGCAATAAAAAACGCAGCTCTTATCGCATCCGGCATAAAGCGCACTATGCCTGAGGTTACAGTCATCCTGGGCGGACCCCACGTAACTGCGATACCTGAAAAAACACTCAATCTCTTTCGTTGTTTTGATATAGCGGTTATCGGCGAGGGTGAGCGTACGCTTTCACAACTGATTAACACAATCACGGAGGCCAGGGATCTCTCGAAAGTAAATGGAATTGCATTCAGGAGAGATGGCGCACTGCTGATAACTCCTCGCCGCGCTTTCATCGAAGATTTAGACACGCTCCCCATCCCCGCCTATGATCTCTTGCCGGATCTCCGCAGATCATATCGGCCCTCGGCGCACAATTTCAAACATCTCCCCTCCATATCGATGATCACTTCGCGCGGGTGCCCCGGTCAGTGTATCTTCTGCGACGTGACAACCTTCGGCCACACATGCCGGCGCAATTCCATTCCCTACATCATGGATATGCTCGATTATCTCATCAGTCAATTTGGCATCAAGGATATCTGCATGCCCGATGATACATTCGTCATTAGCCGGAAACACGTCCTGGACTTTTGTGGCGAATTGGCGCGCAGGCGCAGTCGCATCTCGTGGTCATGTCAGGCACGCGTCAATTGCGTTGACCCTCCCCTTTTGAAAGCCATGCATCAGGCCGGATGCTGGCAGATCGACTATGGCATAGAGAGCGGCAGTCAGGCAATTCTCACTACACTTAAGAAAGGCATAACACGGGAAATGGCATTGAAAGCACTCCGGTGGACTCGCGAGGCCGGCATCCAGACCAAGGGCTATTTCATTATCGGCAGTCCCGGAGAGACACCCGCTACCATCGGAGAAACGATCCAATTCGCCAAAGAAGCCTGCCTCGACAGCTTCCAAGTCAGTTTTTTCACTCCCTTCCCCGGCAGTCCTGTGTACAACGAGATCGCGCAGCACGGAATGCTCGATGAAGACTGGGGGAGAATGAGCATCTGGAACCCCGTTTTTGTTCCTTATGGCATGACCAAAGACACGCTCATACAGGCGTCCAGGAAGGCATTGCGATCCTTCTATCTCAGACCACGAGTCATCGCGCGGTACCTCCTGAGGATAAGAAGCTTCAGCGGGTTGATTGATGTAATGAGGAGCGGGCGTATCGTGTTACGATACATCCTGGGGAGGGGCAAAACGCATGCTTCCCGATAAGCCCCGTAGAGCAAGGGGTCACTTATGGAGGGGCTTAAATCAGATCCCCTCCCCCTCCGAAGGGGAGCTTGTCCTGAGCTTGCCGAAGGAAGGGCTGGGTGGGGGTGCTTACCAATCCCCGATGAGTGACTTATTACCCCGTATATCGCTTCTCAGGACTTTCCCCGTTTTTCCCAGGTGAGAATATGTAATAGCCTGATGGCGCAGAGGATACTACATTCAGCAACTGTTAACACATAATCAGGCAGGAACTGTATTTTTGTCATGCCTGCGGAAGCAGGCATCCAGGCTAAAAATCATGACATATACCCGGAGAGTGGATTCCCGCTTGCGCGGGAATGACAATGTAGTGGAGTAATAGATAAATGAAACTGCTGATCGAAAAAACAGGGAAAGTCCCGTATATGTAATGGGTCACTTATGGGTGGTACATTGCTGAATATGTCATTCCTGCCCCCGTTTTCACGAGGGTAAACTCCAGCAGGAATCCAGGTTTCATACTGGATCCCCGCTCGAGTTTACACTGAGCGCAGTCGAAGTGCGGGGATGACAAGT
>JAPLCW010000114.1 GCA_026392015.1 Candidatus Auribacterota bacterium
AGCTGCAGAATGCAAGAGACAGGAGAAGGGCTGCTAACCTCGGACGCTGTGTGAGATCACAAACCATGAGGACCATGGAGGGAGATCATACAAAACTGAGCTGTGAAGAAAGTCTAATTTCCTGTTGAGCAGAACAATATAACGATAGTAGTTGGCATCATTATGTGGAGATAAAAGATGGAACAGCAAGGAAATTATATATCGATAGTGCATTAGTAATTAACACTACTGATGTTTTTACAGATGAAGGATACTGGATAATCGGGAGCAGAGATGATTTGGCACAACCATATAAGGGGCTTATTGATGAGGTTGGAATTTGGAGCAGGGTGTTGTCTCCATCAGAAATAAGTGAATTATGGAATAGCGGAAGCGGAAAAGAGCTATTTTAATATCCACGAAGGGGCAGACTTCCACGGACTTGCCCGTGGATGAATGCAAATTTTTGAATTTTGCTCTTTCGTTTGTCATTCCCGCGCAAGCGGGAATCCAGAAAAGCGACAACTAATACAGGAACTGGATCCCCGCTCGAGTTTGGGTGAGGGTGGGGGGCGTGCTGCCCCCCAATAACTGACCCATTCCCCTCCGAGGGCCTCTCCGAGGGTAATGGGTCACTTATGGGTGGTACATTGCTGAATATGTCATTCCTGCCCCTTACTTGACGGATCAGGTAGTTGTGCTTTAAGATAATACGAATTGACTTAATGAAATATGAAGAAAGGAAGGTATGTCTGTGAGCACAACATCTGCCTCATCATATGCCGCGAAATTAGAAAAAATGGAACGGACACTCTCCGGATATCCCCGTGAGCCGCTTCAAAAAGGGCTGCCCAAGACGATCCAATCCCTATGCCCGCAATGTCTTAAAGTTATTCCCGCCGAGTTGTACGAGGAAAACGGCAAGGTTATGATAGAAAAGACTTGTCCGGAACACGGCGAATGCAAGGATATCTACTGGGGCGACGCGGAGCTCTATCTGAGAAATGAACGGTGGTCATTCGATACCGGCTACGGGATAAGCAACCCCAATGTCACCGGTGACGTGAGTTGCCCGAATAGTTGCGGACTCTGCGGCATGCACCTGAACCATACCGTTCTTGGCAATATCGATCTCACAAACCGCTGCAACCTTACCTGCCCCATCTGTTTCGCGAACGCAAATGTGACCGGGTACGTATACGAGCCCACACTCGAGCAGGTGCGCGCGATGCTCCAGACATACAGGGATGAGCGCCCCGTTGCCGGGAGGATCATCCAGTTCTCGGGGGGCGAGCCCACCTTGAATCCTCAATTCTTCGAGATCCTCACCCTCGCGGAGAAGATGGGGTTTTCCCATATCCAGGTCGCGAGCAACGGGATCAACTTCACTGATCTTGATTTCGCGATGAGGGCGAAGGAGGCGGGACTGCACACGATCTATCTCCAGTTCGACGGCCTCAATGACGAGATCTATAAGGCGACACGGGGCAGGCCGCTCCTGGATGTTAAACTGAAGGCGATCGATAATATACGCAAAGCCGATATGAAGATCGCGCTCGTCTGCACGATAGTCCGCGGCGTGAACGACACGGCGGTGGGGGAGATCCTCCGCTTTGCGATCGCCAACTGCGACGTCATCGCCGCCATCAGCTTCCAGCCGGTTTGTTTCACAGGGAGGATCTCGCACAAGGACCGGATGAGCAAGCGGATCACCCTTCCCGATGTCATGATTGGGCTCGAGGAGCAGACCGGCATCGTGAATCGGTACGACTTCTACCCGCTCTCTTTCGTGAACCCGTTCTCGAAGTTTATCGGCGCGCTGAGGGGGGAGGAGATCACGAACTTCACCTGCCACCCGCATTGCACCCTCTGTGCTTATTTGGTGATCGATGACGAGGGAAAGGCGGTCCCGATGTCGCGCTTCATCGATGTGGAGGAGCTCGTCTCCACGATGGACAAACTCGCGGAAAAGACTGCGAGGTCCCGCTTCAAATCGTTTGCGAAGATCAAGGCCTGGAACGCCCTCCGGAAGTTCTACCACGAGGAGAGGGCCCCCAAGGGGCTCAGTTTTACGAAATACCTCCACACGCTCAACGGGATGCTCGATAAGAAGGTCGGAAGGGGGAAGGACGTAAAAACTTTCCGCACCATGATGGTGGGCGGGATGCATTTTATGGATGCGTACAACTACGACCTCTCGCGTATCAAGAGGTGCGTGATACACTTCTCGGCGCCTGATGGGAAACTCTACTCGTTCTGCTCCTACAACTCCGGTATCGTCTACCGGAATCGTGTGGAGCGGGCGCACTCAATCCCATTGGAAGAGTGGAAGAGCGTCAACGGCTGCTTAGCTGCAGCGATAAAGGATAAGTGATAAGTGATAAGTGATAAAAAGACGATATACCCTGCGATCTACAAGAAGATGAGGATATTCTCCCGCTTTTTTATCGGGAGGCCTGTCTGGTGCACCTGGCAGGTAACCTACCGCTGCAACTTCAACTGCTCCTTCTGCGATTACTGGAAGTGCAAGGTGGAACCGTCGGAGGAGTTAAGCCTCCGCGATATAGAGAAAGGGAGCAGGAATCTCGCCAGGATCAGCTCGCTCATGATCTCCATCGGTGGCGGGGAGCCGTTTATGAGGCCCGACCTCCCGCAGATCATTGAGATCATGGCCCGCTATCACATGCCTCTCCTGACGACGAACGGCTGGTGCGTCACGCGTGAATTCGCGCGCAGGGCTTTTCGAGCCGGTTTGTGGGGAGCGAGTGTCTCGATCGACTATGCGGATGAGAAGAAGCACGATCACGCCCGAGGGGTCGAGGGGGCCTACCAGAGGGCGTTGAAGGCGCTTGAATATTTCTCACAGGAGCGCTGTGGAAGGTTTCAGAGGGTGAACGTCATGGGTGTCCTTATGAGGGACAATGTCGATGAGATCGAGCCCCTTATCAAACTCGCCGCGAAGCATGGAGCCTATTTCATGGTACAGCCGTACTGCAGCCTGAAGGGCGGGGAGAATAAGTTTGCCCCTGACAGGGACGTCGCACAGCATTTACTCTCGCTCCGCGAGAGGTACGACAACTTCATCTCCAACGAATATTTCCTCGAGAGATTCGATCTCGCGCTCGACGGGGGCATCCCCGGATGCAGGGCGGGTCAGGCGTTTTTCAATATTGATAATTTCGGCCGGGTGGCGAAGTGCGTTGAAAATCTTGAGCACCCGCTCGGCAACATCGTCAGCGACCCCCCGCAGGAGCTGCGCGTGCGCCTCCGGAGCGCCTGGAGGGAGAACACATGCCGTTCTTGCTGGTACAATTGCCGCGGAGAGATTGAGTCGCTCTACAGCCCCCGCGGTTTCCTGAAGGCCATGCCGGTGGTGCTCTCCACGTGGGCACGCACGAAAAGACAGTAGCCAGTAGCTAGTAGTTAGTAGTTAGGGAAAAACATAGTTGCTGTTTCCTAGCTACTCGCTACTGACCACTGGCTATTGTATTTTCAGTAGAAGATGCAGAACCATCACCGGAGGAAAAGTAGCTAGTAGCGAGTAGTCAGGGAAAACATAGTTGCTGTTTCCTAACTATTCGCTACTGCGTACTGGCTATTGTATTTTTAGCAGAATCGGCAGGACAATCCCCGGAAGAAGAGTAGCTAGTAGTCAGGGAAGAACATTGTGGCAGTTCCCTAGCTACTAGCTACTAGCTACTGACTACTAACTACTGTATTTTTAACAGCAGCGGCAGCACAATCCCCAGCCCTACGTAAATGTCATACTGCCACGTATAGCGGGGGTATTCCCAGAAGAGGATAGTGCTGAGAAAAGGAATACGGGGGAACTCCCACGATGGCCGTGCTGTTTTTCTCCAGGTATAGTAGATGCGGTGCGCGGCGGTGATGTTCGCAAAAATCGCAAGCTCCCAGAGAATGCTCGGCATCCGCCAGAAGAAGCCTCCCATCATGATCATGAAAGTCCGCTCGGATCTCTCCCAAAATCCCACCTTGCAGCTGACGCCGATGTTCTCCGCCCGCGCCCTGGTATAGCTCACGAGAATCGAACCGCCGATGCTCAAGATCGCGAGTGCGACATTTCGGAGAGGACCGTGCGCGGCGTAGTAGAATGACGCTCCCCCCAGGAGCAGGATATCCGAGTAGCGATCGAGACAGGAGTCGAAGAAGCCTCCGAACGCGCTCACATTGCCGGTCCGCTTGGCGACCGCGCCATCGAAGATATCGCACGCGCCGGCGAAGAAAATCAGGATTCCGCCGACAGGGAACAGGCCCAGGGCGAATGAGAGTCCCGCGAGACCGGAGAGGAGGAATCCGGCAAAGGTAATCATATTGGCGTGGATATGCTTCCGTACGAGAAGGGTGGTGATCGCTTCCTTGAGCCTGTTTATGCAACGGCGCACAAACTCCGTGTAGGTCATCATGAGAGAGCGGTCCTCTTCGCTACAACGCAGCAAGAAGGGCGGGGATGCCGAAATGCGCAAGACGGGGAAAGGAACGCTAGCATTTTCCGGCGATAAACTGTTCGACGAGTTGACGCGCCTCGTTGTCCGACATTTGTTTCGGAGGGTGCTTCATGGTGTAGGCGCAGATGCCGTAAAGAGGGCCACCGATCTTCCTCTCCCTCGCCACCTTGCAGCAACGGATCGCATCGATAGCAACCCCGCCGCTGTTGGGGGAGTCCTCCACGGAGAGCCTCAGCTCCAGGTTCAGAGAAACCCCTCCAAATCCCCTCCCCTCCATTCTGAGGAAACAGACCTTGTTGTCTTTTTGCCACGCCACGTAATCCGACGGGCCGATGTGAATGTTGTCTTGCTCCAAAGGGATGCGGAGCTGCGACTGGACGGCCTCTGTTTTGGAGATGCGCTTTGACCGTAGGCGGTCATGATTGAGCATATTAAGAAAATCCGTATTTCCTCCGGTATTGAGCTGGTAGGTGCGGTCGAGCCTCACGCCGCGTTCGTCGAAGAGTTTGGTGAGCGTCCGGTGGACGATTGTTGCCCCCACCTGCGCCTTGATGTCGTCACCGACTATCGGTATCCCCTTCTGCGTGAACTGCTGCGCCCAGTGGGAGTCGGAGACGATGAAAACGGGCATGCAGTTGATGAAACTTATTCCTGTGGCGAGGCAGCATTGTGCGTAGAACTCCGTTGCCTTCTGTGACCCTACAGGGAGATAGTTGAGAAATATCTCTGCGCCGCTGTCGCGAAGGAGTTTCTCGACATCGCAGGCCTTTTTGTCAGAGGGGAGAAAAACCTTGTCCTCATCATACTCCTTCATGTGCGGCGAAACGCCGTCGAGGAGCGGTCCGGGCTGAACGATGACTTCGCTCCCGGGCATATCCGGGATAATGGTTTTTGTGCAGTTCGGTTTTGCGAAGATAGCTTTGTGAAGGGGCAGTCCGACTTTCCGTTTGTCGATATCGATAGCGGCTACCACCTCGATATTAGCGGGTGTGTAGCCATGAATGTCCCAGTGCATAAGCCCCAGAGAGCCATCGGGACTCGGGTTGCCGTTCCTGCGGTAGTATTCGATCCCCTGGATTAATGAACTCGCGCAATTGCCGACGCCAGAGATAGCGATGCGAATCTTGTGTGTCAAGTAAAGAACCTCCTTCAATTTGGCACACAGTATACAACGATGTCGATAGACCGGCAATAGAATTCCGGTGAAGAATTTCGGTGAAGGAAATGATCGGTTCCATAGTAGTGTATAAACCACGGATGAACACAGATGAACACGGATTGGCTGTTGTGGGAGGGGCATCTTGCCCCGATTATCGCGGCTGGAAGCCGCTCACACAGTGTTCATCCGTGGTTATAATGAAAATCTGTATGTTTGGGCAAAGTTACCCTTCCGTTGCTTGTGGGGGAGCCGCAAATCATCGCGCGCACGGAAAGGAGTCGCGAGAGGGTGGTTTGAATTCGCATGAGGAAGCGCTTGAGAGGTCCGGATAGTGTTGTATCCAGGTGGTATTCCATTGTGAAGCATGGGGCAATGCAGGAGATCTGAGAGCGTTCATGGATCAGAAGATAGAAAAGTCTGAACTGCTGCGAGAGCATCTTCTTAATCGTTCTGAAGAAGTCATATCCCTCGGGGGTCCGGGTGGAAGAGTACTACCCATTCCGCTCTCTCGATCTCTTTGACCGATTCTGCGATTCTGACAGCGAAACCCGGAGTATTCATGGGCGTTTTCAATAATGTCTGAAGACTATATAGATGTTGTAGCTAACGCTTTAAAAAGAAAGGATTACTAACAAGTCGCGCACTACAGCGCGGGGCGAATTTGCTTGTAATCAGCTCTCTCAGAAGCGAATAGCTACAACGTCTACAAGTTGCCGGCGTTGGTTAGAATCCACGCCAGTTCCTCATCCGTAAGGACGATCGGGTTGCTTTTCATGCTGCTCGCCTTTCGTGATCTTGCAACTACGGGGGCAATGTCATTCTCTCCCAGTCCGAATACAGCGAGGGAGGGGATTTGCAATGAGGAGCAGATCTCACTCACCCAGCTGATCCCCTCTCTCGCGCGGGCAGAAGCGCTGCCGGTGAGGAGGCGGGCGATCTCATCGTATTTCGAGAGGGTGGGGGAGGAGGGAGCGCGTCTCTCCAAGGCGCGCACATTGGCTTCCATGACCCAGGGGAGGAGACGCGCGCAGATGGCGCCGTGCGGAGCGGAGAACATACCCCCCAGGGGGCCTGCGAACCCATGCGCCGCCCCCAGACCGGCGTTTGCCAGGGCAAGGCCTCCGAAGAGGCTCGCCAGTGACATATCTTCGCGAGCGGCGGCGTTCCCTCCATCCTCATACGCAATTCGCAATGATCGCGCAACGAAGCGGATCCCCTCCCTGCATATTCCATCAGTGAGAGGATTTGCATATGCGGAGACGTATGGCTCGATGAGCTGCGTGAGGGCGTCGAGCCCGGTGGAGGCGGTCACTGCGGGCGGCAGTGAATGGGACAGAACGGGATCGACAACGGCGAGGCGAGGGAGCATGAGAGGGCTGCGCATACTTACCTTGACGTGTTGTTCGGGCGAGAACAGGACGGCGTTACGGGTAACCTCCGCCCCTGTGCCGGACGTGGTGGGGATTGCAATGAAAGGAGCGGACGCGCATGACAATCTCTTCCCACGGCCGATGACCTCGAGATAATCGAAAAGCTCGCCGCCGTTTGTAAGGAGAGCGGCGATTGCTTTGCCGGTGTCAATGACGCTTCCTCCTCCGATAGCGATGGCGATGTTGCATCCGGCATCTCTCGCGCGCTGCAATCCCTCGGTCACAAGGGACGTGGTCGGCTCCCCGCTCACCGCGAGGCCTATCGTGTGCAGCTTGTGTGCGCGCAACTGATCGAGCAAGGCATGCGCGCGCGCGGTGCTCCTGCCGGTCACAACGAGCGCCCGTGTGCCCATTTCCGCGGCGAGCGGGGCTACCTCTTTCAGCGTTCCCGCCCCGAAGATGATGGAACTGGCTGTGGCAAATTCAAAATTCATGGTAATTCGATAAAGAGACATCCGTAGTTGCAGGGCATAATACCCTAATCTATTTATAAACAGACAACGCTTTTAAACCGCAGTGAGAACCCTTTAACCGGTGAGGATACTGACTGCGCCGAAGATAATTAGGGTCTCCTGAAAAAGTATTTTTCGGATTGTATACGCGAGAGCACTGGCTATTGCATCCCCCTTCATACTTGAAAGAGACTTTTCCTCCCGCCCCTGGTCAGATTTTCTTCGCCGCCGTGGCCAGATTCAT